>NZ_JBHTML010000327.1:0-2284 GCF_042679445.1 Arthrobacter sp. GCM10027362 | reverse complement strand
GCGGCGGCAGGGGCCCCGGCCGCAGCGGCGGGTGGCCGGCCAGGGCCGGCGGGCGGTCCGTGGGCAGTTCCTCGAGCATCTCCCGGAGGATCCCGACGCCGTGCTCGAGCTGCGGATCCTGTCCCGCGGCGTAGGCGTGCGGCGGGTAGGGCACCTCGATATCCGGATCCACGCCGTAGTTCTCCACGTTCCAGCCGATCCCCTGGGTGAACCAGAAGGCATAGCGCGGCTGCGTCACCGCCGTGCCGTCGGCGAGCTTGAACTTATTGTCGATCCCGACCACGCCGCCCCAGGTGCGCGTGCCGACCACCGGGCCGATCCCGCGCAGCTTGCACACCTGGGTGATGATGTCCCCGTCGGATCCGGCGTATTCGTCCGTCAGCACGACGACGGGCCCGCGCGGCGCGTGTGCCGGGTAGGTGCCGGGCTGCTCGCCGCGGGCCAGGTTCCAGGCCGTGACCTTCCGCCCGATCAACTCGGCGACCAGCTGCGAAGTGTGGCCGCCGCGGTTGCGCCGGACATCGACAATCAGCGCGTCCTTGGTGGTTTCCACGTCCAGGTCGCGGTGCAGCTGCGACCAGCCGCGGGCCACCATGTCGGGGATGTGCAGGTACCCGAAGCGGCCCTCCGAGGCAGCCCGCACGGCACGCCGGTTCGCCGCCACCCAGTTCTGGTAGCGCAGCCGTTCCTCGTCGGCGACCGGCACCACGGCAATCCGCCGCTGCAGGCCCTCATCCGCGCCCGGACCGTTGACGATGGTCAGCTCCACCGTCCGGCCGGCGGCGCCGACCTCCTGCGGGCGCGGTCCGGCCACCGGGGCCACCGGCAGCCCGTCCACCGCGGCAATGATGTCCCCACTGCGCACTGCGGCCCCCGGGGCGGCCAGCGGGGAGCGGGCAAGCGGGTCCGAGGACTCGCCCGGCAGGATGTACTGCACCGCCCAGCCCTCCGCCGTGCGCCGCAGGTCCGCCCCCAGCAGGCCCTGCCTGCCGGCTCCCGGTTCCACATCCGCGGACGGCACCACATAGGCGTGCGACGTGCCGAGCTCGCCGTGCACCTCCCAGAGCAGGTCCACCAGGTCGTCGTGCGAACCCAACCGCTGCACCAGCGGCCGGTAGCGCCGCCGGACGCCTTCCCAGTCCAGCCCGGCCATGTCCGGATCCCAGTAGAAGTCCCGCTGCAGCCGCCACGTCTCGTCGAAGGCCTGCTGCCAGACCCTGAGCGGGTCCAGCATCACCCGGATCCGGCCCAGGTCCACCGCCACGCTGTCCGGGGATTCGTCCTCGACCTTGCCGCCGGCGGGCACGGCCCGGACCTGCTGCTTGTGGATGTAGACGACGCGTTTGCGGTCCCCGGACACCTCGTACGAATTCAGCGCCGGCACCAGCGTGGACACCTCACGGCGGGCCAGGTCGAAGCGCTCGAGCCGGTACGGCTGGGCCGGATCCTCCAGGCTGGCCCGGCCTTCGCCGGTCACGCCGGCGGCGTCCGTGGCCAGCCAGAGCAGGGCCCCGTCCACGGCGCTGAGCCGGCTGTAGCGTCCCTGCGGGACCGGCAGCGCGATGATCCGCTCGGCGATGCGCTCGGGGTCGACGACAACCTCGGCAGCCGAACTGCCGGTCCCCGCGCTGCCCGTCCCCGCGGCGTCGTCCGCATCTCCTGCCGGTGCGGTGCCGTGCACCGCCGGGCCGAACGGCGAAGGCGTGCCGGCGGCCAGCGCCACCAGGAACGGCTTCGTGGACTGCGGGAAGCTCAGGTCGAACCGGTGGGTGTCGTAGACCGGGTCGAAACTGCGGTCGGAGAGAAAGGCGGCAAACCTGCCGTCGGGAGTGAAGGCCGGCCCGTGGTCGCGGAAGCGTCCATCGGTCAGGTCCAGCACTTCGCCTTCCCCCGTGGCCCGGGCCAGGCGCAGCCGGGTACGGGCGGCTTCGGCGGCGACCGGCTCGACCCACAGCACCCAGCGCGAGTCCGGTGACACTGCCAGCTCCCCGACGGCGCCGTGGTCCGTGGCCGCGATCCCGGTCAGCCGGCCCGTACCCGCGTCCACCACCAGCACCTGGCCGAATTCGGTTGCGACGGCGGCGAAGGTACCGTCCGGGCTGGGGCAGATGGCACTGACCCGGGTGGGCGCGGCGAAGTCGACGCGGCGCAGCGGCACGCTGCCGGACAGTTCCGTTTCACGGGCCCCGGCGCCGTCAATGCCGCCGGCGGTGTGCGGTTCCAGGGCCCCTGCTTCGGGCACGGCACGCGGCGGGAGTCCGTCCGCGACCACCACGGCGGTGGC
>NZ_JBHTML010000326.1:0-2286 GCF_042679445.1 Arthrobacter sp. GCM10027362 | reverse complement strand
GCGCGCTGGCCGGGGCCGGACGCACCATCGCCGCGTGCGGGCTGCACCTGGCCACGCTGGACATCCGCGAACTGGCGGACGCCCACCACGCCGCCGTCGCGGCGCTGATGGATCCGCTGGAGGAACTGCCCGGGCCCTACCTCGGGCTCGGGCGCACCGAACGGTGCAAGGTGCTTTCCGCGGAACTGGGGTCGCGCCGCCCGCTCGCGCCGACGCCGCCGCCGCTGGAGGCGGACGCGGCCCGGACCTTCGCCGTGTTCGGCGAAATCGGGCGGGCGCTGGATACCTACGGCTCCGACGTCGTCGAATCCTACATCGTGTCCATGACCCGCGGCGCGGACGATGTGCTGGCCGCCGCGGTGCTCGCGCGCGAGGCCGGGCTGCTGAGGCTGCACGGCCCGGACCCCTTTGCCCGCATCGGCTTCGCGCCGCTGCTGGAAACCGTCGCGGAACTGCAGGGCGCCGGCAGGCTGCTGGACGAGCTGCTCTCCGACCCGCACTACCGCCGGATTGTGGACCTGCGCGGCAACCTGCAGGAGGTGATGCTGGGCTACTCGGATTCGAACAAGGAATCCGGCGTGGTGACCAGCCTGTGGGAGATCCAGAAGGCCCAGCGCAGCCTGCGCGACATCGCCGCCCGACACGGGGTGCGGCTGCGCCTGTTCCACGGCCGCGGCGGATCGGTGGGCCGCGGCGGCGGACCCACCTACGAGGCCATCATGGCCCACCCCAACGGCGTGCTCGACGGCGAAATCAAGTTCACCGAGCAGGGCGAGGTGATCTCGGACAAGTACTCGCTGCCGGAGCTGGCCCGGGAGAACCTGGAGCTGTCCCTGGCCGCGGTGCTGCAGGCCTCCGCGCTGCACCGCGCCCCCCGGTTCTCCGCCGGCGAGCTGGAACGCTACGAGGCGGTGATGGACCTGGTCTCCGATGCCGCGTTTGCCAGCTACCGCAGCCTGGTCGACCATCCGGATCTGCCCGGCTATTTCCTCGCCTCCACCCCGGTGGAACAGCTCGGGGCGCTGAACATCGGCTCGCGCCCGGCCCGCCGCCCCGGCGCCGGGGACGGCCTCGAGGGGCTGCGGGCGATTCCCTGGGTCTTCGGCTGGACCCAGTCCCGGCAGATCGTTCCGGGCTGGTTCGGCGTCGGCTCCGGGCTGCGGGCCGCCCGCGCGGCCGGCATGGAGGAGCAGTTGCGCGAGATGATCGGGCGCTGGACGTTTTTCCAAACCGTCATATCCAACATCGAGATGACCCTGGCCAAGACGGATCTGGAGATCGCGGCCCACTACGTGGACACCCTGGTGCCGCCTCAGCTGCGGCACCTGTTCGGGACCATCCGCGCCGAATACGAGCTGACCGTGGCCGAGGTGCTCGGGCTGACCGGGGAGCAGGAACTGCTGGACAACCAGCCGGTGCTCAAGCGCTCGCTGCAGATCCGCGACCAGTACCTGGACCCGATCTCCTACATGCAGGTGGAGCTGCTGCGGCGCTACCGGGCCGACCAGCAGGCCCGGGAGGCCGCCGGAGCCCGGGACGGCAGCCTGCAGCGGGCCATGCTCATCACCATCAACGGCGTCGCGGCCGGGCTGCGCAACACCGGATAGCGGTCAGGGCGCTCCCCGAGTGGGGTGCTCCCGCAGTGTCGCTGGCGCGCCACGGCGGGTCCCTCGCATCCCACTCGATGCCGGCTGCGCCCGTTCGCACCCTGCCCGGCACGCTCCGCGCACGGGGGCCCTGGCCGCTCTCTTAGCGGGGCCCTCGCGCCCTACACTTGAAACCGTGCCCTCCTACCGTGCCCAGCTGGGCATCACCGGCCTGCGCCCGGGATACGCGCCGGAGCGCGTGATGGAGGCGGCGGTGGAGGCCGTCGGCTCGGCCCACCTGGTGGAGGCGAACCGGCTGGAGATTGCGGGCGGGGTGCCGCGGATCGTGGTCAGGTTCATGGTGGACGCGACGGCGAGGGAGGCCGAGGACCGGCAGGCGCTGCAGGCTGCGGCGAACATGCGCGATGCCGTGGGCGAGGTGGCCGCCACGGGAGCGCTGCAGGTGCTGCGGCGGGTGCGCGGGCGCTGGGAACCTGTCGGCTGAGCCACGGGACCCGGCAGCGGCCCGCCGCCCGGGCCGCCGTCGGAAGCTGCTAGGACACCGCCGGACGGCGCCGGCTCAGGCGTTCGTCATGCGCGGCCTGGAACCTGCCGGTCAGGGCGCAGACCAGGACGAAGAAGAGGCCGACGCCGGCGGCAACGGCCACCGGGGCGGAGTGCGGCTGGCCGGCCCAGCGGG
>NZ_JBHTML010000325.1:0-2308 GCF_042679445.1 Arthrobacter sp. GCM10027362 | reverse complement strand
AGCGCCCCGGCATGCCAGCGTCCGGCGGTGAGTACCGCCGTCGGCCGCACCCCGCGGCGGGCCAGGAAGGCTCCGGCGTACAGGGCGTCCCCGCCGTTGTTGCCGCTGCCAGCCAGCACCGCCACCTTGGCGCCGTAGGCCTTGCCGCGGCGCTGGACAAGTTCGCGCACCACGGCGTTGGCCAGCCCGTGCGCGGCCCGCTGCATCAGCTCCGGCCCCCGGCCTGCCGCCAGCAGGGGCGCCTCGGCGGCGCGGATCTGCGTTCCGGTCCAGGCCTTGATCATGGGGTCCTTTCGGGTTGCCGCGGTGGCCGGGGCTGACGGCAGACATGCCGGGACGGGACATTTGCCGCCCGCTTTCCCGCCGCGGGGAGCATCTGCTGAGCAATTTTTGCAGTTGGGGGGGTTAGCGGCGGCGGAGGATGGCGGCGGACGTGGCCGGCAGATGCACCCCTTCGTCCTGCAGCCGGATCCCGTCGTCGGTGGCCAGCAGGATTTCGCCGACCCCGGGCCCCAGATTCTGCGGGCCGCCCCCGAAGTTGAACACCACGGTGACGGCGCCGCGGTGCAGGGCCAGCCAGCGTGCGTCCTCGTCGAAATCCACCGTGGTGGCCGCGAAGTCCGGGTCGGTCAGTTCCGGGGTCTTGCGGCGCAGCGCAATCAGCTCCCGGTACAGCTGCAGCAGCCGGGCGTGGTCGCCGCGGCCGGCCTCGTCCCAGTCCAGCTTGGAGCGGGTGAAGGTGGCCGGGTCCTGCGGGTTGGGCACCGTGGCCGGGTCCCAACCCATGCGCTCGAATTCCTTCAGCCGCCCCCTGGCCGTGGCCTCGCCAAGCTCGGGCTCGGGGTGGGAGGTGAAGAACTGCCAGGGCGTCGTAGCCCCGTATTCCTCGCCCATGAACAGCATGGGGGTGAACGGGGAAGCCAGGTTCAGCACGGCGGCCACCGCCAGCGACCCGTAGTCCAGGTGGGCGGTGATCCGGTCCCCGGCCGCCCGGTTGCCGACCTGGTCGTGGTTCTGCGTGCACACCACCAGCTGGTGCGTGCCCACGCGCGCAGGGTTGATGGGCCGGCCGTGGTGCCGGCCGCGGAAGGAGGAGTAGCTGCCGTCGTGGAAGAAGCCGCCGGAGAGGACCTTGGCCAGCGCCGCCAGCGAGTTGAAGTCCTCGTAGTAGCCCTGGGTTTCGCCGGTGAGGTTTACGTGCACGGCGTGGTGGAAGTCATCGCTCCACTGCCCGGCCAGCCCGTAGCCGTTGACCGTGCGGGATTCAATCAGCCGCGGGTTGTTCAGGTCCGACTCGGCGACCAGGAACAGCGGCTTGCCCAGCTCGGCGGCGCAGGCGTCCGTGGCGGTGGCCAGTTCCTCGAGCAGGTGGATGGCACGTTCGTCCCGGAAGGCGTGGACGGCGTCCAGGCGCAGCCCGTCCACGTGGTAGTCGCGGAACCACATCAGGGCGTTGTCCACGATGTACCGGCGGACCTGGTCCGAGCCGGGCCCGTCCAGGTTCACGCTGTCCCCCCAGGTGTTCGCGTCCCCCTGTTTCAGGTAGGGGCCGAACTGCGGCAGGTAGTTGCCGCTGGGACCCAGGTGGTTGTACACCACGTCCTGGATGACGCCGAGCCCGTGCCGGTGCGCGGCGTCCACGAAGCGCTGGTACGCCGCCGGCCCGCCGTAGTCCTCCTGCACCGCGTACCAAAGCACGCCGTCGTAGCCCCAGTTGTGGGTGCCGTTGAAGGCGTTGACCGGCAGCAGCTCGATGAAGTCGACGCCGAGGCCGGCCAGGTAGTCCAGCCGCCCGGCGGCGGCGTCCAGCGTCCCCTCCGGAGTGAAGGTGCCCACATGCAGTTCGTAGATGGCCCCGCCCTGCAGCCCCGGCGAGCGCCAGCCGGCATCCTGCCAGGTGTGTCCGGACGGATCGAAGGTGCGCGAGAGCTTGTGCACGCCTGCCGGCTGGCGGCGTGAGCGCGGATCCGGCAGCGGCGCGCCGCCGTCGAGGCTGTAGCCGTAATCCAGCTCCCCCGCCGGCAGCTGTGCGGCGGCACCGGCGGAGAGCCGCCACCAGCCCTGTTCCGCCCGTTCCATCGGCAGGGCGGCGGCGTCCGGGCCGACCACCAGGTCCACGCGTTCCGCCTCCGGCGCCCAGACGGTGAAGTTGGTGAAGTCCGTGCTCATGCTTCCTCCCTGACCAGCAGCGCCACCGGCAGCTGCGCGAAGACCTCGGACACCGCCGGCGGGCCGGCGGCGAAGGCCTGCCCGGTCAGTTCGTCCCGCCAGCTGCCCGCCGGCAGCACGACGGCGGTGTCCCGCCAGC
>NZ_JBHTML010000324.1:0-2318 GCF_042679445.1 Arthrobacter sp. GCM10027362 | reverse complement strand
GACCAGCTGCGCATCGCTGCCGGGCTCCGCCTGCTCCAGTT
This sequence comes from Arthrobacter sp. GCM10027362, assembly GCF_042679445.1. NCBI lineage: Bacteria > Bacillati > Actinomycetota > Actinomycetes > Micrococcales > Micrococcaceae > Arthrobacter > Arthrobacter sp. GCM10027362. The sequence goes on along the minus strand of NZ_JBHTML010000324.1, from coordinate 2,277 downwards.
CGTGCCGGAGGCCGGCCAGCAGCTCCTCGCGCAGCCCGGGGCGGGCCTGCGCCGGGCAGTAGCGCTCCACCGCGAAGCGGGCGTTGTCCAGCAGGACCTGAAGCACCGCGGGATCCGTCTCGGCGGGCCCAAAGGTCCGGACGGCGGCCACGTAGCGCCGCGCCGGCAGCGCAGCGTCGCGTGCCATGTCCCAGAGCGTGGACCAACACAGTGCCCGGGCCAGCGGGTCCGCAATCCGGTCCAGCGCCGAGAGCACCGTGCCCAGCGACCGGGCGTCGAGGCGCACCTTGGCGTAGCTGTGGTCGCCGTCGTTGGTCAGCAGCAGTGCCGGGGCCGGGAGGCCGGCCAGGTCGGGCAGGTCGGTGACGGCGCCGGCCACATCCAGCTCCGGCGACGCGGTGCGCACCAGGGCGCCGCCGGGACTCTGGAAATCGAAGAAGCCAAGCCGCAGCCGGTGCGGCCGCAGCACGGTGCTGCCCGTGGCCGGGTCCCTGGACTCCTGCCGGATCCGCACCCCGGCCAGCCGCCCGTCGTCGCCGGAGGCCGGCTCGGCCTCCAGCGAGGAGATTCCGGAGGTCTGCAGCCAGAGCCTGGCCCAGTCCTGCATGTCCCGGCCGGAGGCGGCGCCGAGCACGGCCAGGAAGTCCGCCAGCGAGGTGTTCCCATAGGCATTGTCGCGGAAATAGCGGCGCGCCGCGTCCCGGAAGGCATCGAAGCCCACGTAGGCCACCAACTGCTTGAGCACGGACGCGCCCTTGGCATAGGTAATGCCGTCGAAGTTCTGCTTCGCCGCCTCCAGGTTGGGGATGTCCGCCACCACCGGATGGGTGGTGGGCAGCTGGTCCTGGACATAGGCCCACGCCTTGCGCCGGTTGGCGAAGGCCACCCAGGCTTCGGTGTACTCGGTGGCCTCCGCCAGCGCGAGCGAGCCCATGTAGTCGGCGAAGGACTCCTTAAGCCACAGGTCGTCCCACCAGGCCATGGTGACCAGGTCGCCGAACCACATGTGCGCCATCTCGTGCAGGATGGTATTGGCCCGGCTCTGGTACTGGCCGCGGGTGGCCCGGGACCGGAAGACGTAGTCCTCGGTGAAGGTGACCAGCCCGGGGTTCTCCATCGCGCCGAGGTTGTATTCGGGGACGAAGGCCTGGTCGTACTTGCCGAACGGATACGGGTAGTCGAAGAGTTCGTGGAAGAAGTCCAGGCCCTGCTTGGTGACCTCGAAAATCCGGTCCGCATCGAAGAATGCCGCCAGCGAGGCCCGGCAGCTGGCGCCGAGCGGGACCCGCAGCACGGAGCCGTCCGGCAGTGTGCGCTCCCAGAGGTCCTCCGCACGGTGGTACGGGCCGGCGAGCACCGCGGTGATGTAGGTGGAGATGCGCGGGGTGGGGGCGAACCGCCGGATCGAATACCCCGGGGTGCTCGTCATTGGATCCCGCGCAGCCTCCGGGGCGTTGGATGCCACGTGCCAGTCGGCGGGCGCCGCGACGTTGAACGTGAAGCTGGCCTTGAGGTCCGGCTGGTCGAAGTTCGCAAAGACGCGGCGGGCGTCGGCAGGTTCGAACTGGGTATAGAGATAGGTCTCGCCGTCGGCCGGGTCCACGAAGCGGTGCAGGCCTTCCCCGCTGCGGCTGTACAGGGCCGTGCCGATGACGGTCGCCTCGTTCTGCGCGGCCAGGCCGGGCAGGTGGATCCGGGATCCGTCCACCACGGCGGCCGGGTCCAGCCTGCGCCCGTTGAGCGTGACGGAGTGGATGCCGCCGTGGATGAAGTCCACGAAGGTCGACGCCCCGGGTTCGCTGCACGTGAAGGTGATGATCGACCGGGAGCAGCAGCCGGGGGCCTCGGCGTCCCGGGCGGTGCGCAGGTCCAGCGACACGTCGTACCGCTCGACCTGGACGATGCGCGAGCGCGCTGCGGCTTCGGCCCGGCCAAGGTTCTCATTCTCCATCCGGCCCATTTAACCACCGACTGTAACCGGCGACGTGGCGGCTGCGTTCAGACCCCCGCCAGCCGGGCCGCGGCCAGGCCCAGGGAGGCGATCAGCAGCCAGGCCAGCAGTGCCGTCGCCGCAGCGGGCAGGGACGACCGCAGCAACTCGCGCAGCCGCACGGAGGCACCGAGCGCAAACAGCGCGGCGGCCAGCAGGATGTCCTGCAGGATGCCGAGTACGGAGAGCACCGGCAGCGGCAGCCAGCCGGTGCTGCGCAGCAGCACCATGGCCAGGAACCCGGCGAGGAACAGCGGCACCAGCGGCGGCCGGGCCCCGGCGGCGCC
>NZ_JBHTML010000323.1:0-2326 GCF_042679445.1 Arthrobacter sp. GCM10027362 | reverse complement strand
CGTCGTCGCGGTGCTCCGGCGCGCCGGAGCGGCCGAGATTGTGGTGACGGAGCTGCACGAGCGGCCGCGCACCGCGGCCCTGGCCCTCGGCGCCACGGCCGCCCTGGACGCGGCCGATACCGAAGGCATCGCGGCTGTCGATGCCGACGTGGTAGTGGAATCTTCGGGCTCGCACCACGGCCTCGCGGCTGCGATACGGGGCACCACACGTGGCGGGCGAGTCGTCATGCTCGGACTCCTCCCCACCGGACCGCAACCCGTCCTGGCTTCGCTGGCCATCACTCGCGAACTCGAACTCGTCGGATCCTTCCGCTTCAACGACGAGATCGACGAGGTCCTGGCTGCCATGGCGGACGGATCCCTGCAGGCTGACACCGTGGTGACCCACGAATTCGCCGCCGAAGACGCCCTGGAAGCCTTCGCCGTCGCCAGCGACTCCGCAACTTCCGGCAAAGTACTGCTCCGCTTCTGAGAGCAACCTCACCCAACGATCAATATCCGGGAAGCAGATCGGTTACCCGTCTGCCACCCCACCCACCGGCATCCAGCTGTAAATGGAGAATCCCATGCCTGCTGCACCCGCGCTTGAGGCGAAAACCGCCTTGCCACTGCAATCAGCCCACGGCCAGTTGGCCGAAGCCATCGACTTCCTCGGCTACCCCGAGGGCCAGCATGCCATGCTGCGCACTTCCCGCCGGGAAATGACCGTCAGCGTCCCGCTGCGCCGGGACAACGGCGAAATCGAACTGCTCACCGGCCACCGGGTCCAGCACAATATCTCCCGCGGTCCGGCGAAGGGCGGGATCCGCTTCCACCCCGGAGTCGACCTGGATGAAGTCAGGGCCCTGGCCATGTGGATGACCTGGAAATGCGCCCTCATCGACGTTCCCTACGGCGGGGCCAAGGGCGGGGTTGCCATCGACCCCACCGGGTACTCGAAGGACGAACTCGAGCGCCTGACCCGACGGTTTACCAGCGAGATCATGCCCATCCTCGGTCCGGAGAAGGACATACCCGCCCCCGACATCGGGACCGACGAACAAACCATGGCCTGGATCATGGACACGTTCTCCGTGAACCACGGCCACACCATTCCCGCTGTGGTGACCGGCAAGCCGATCAGCATCGGAGGCTCCCACGGACGCGCCTCGGCCACCTCCCGTGGCGTCGTCCACTGTGCCCTGGAAGCAGCCGCCGAACGCAGCCTCCGCCCGGAGACCTGCACGGCGGCAGTGCAGGGGTTCGGCAAGGTCGGAGCCGGGGCGGCCACCTTCCTGGCCGAGGCCGGGGTCAGCGTCGAATACGTCAGCGACCAGTACGGGGCCCTCTACGCGGACGGCGGGCTGGACCTGGCCGCGCTTAGCAGGCATGTTGCGGCCACCGGCAGCGTCGTCGGCTTCGACGGCGCGGATCCGGTGAGCCAGGCGGACCTGCTGGAAGCCGACGTCGACATCCTGGTTCCGGCAGCCGTAGAGGGCGTCATCACCGAGGCCAACGCCGCGGCCGTGAGGGCCAAAATCGTCGTGGAGGGCGCCAACGGCCCGACCACGATCCCGGCCGACAGGATCCTCGCGGATCAAGGAACGCTGGTCGTCCCTGACATCCTGGCCAATGCCGGCGGGGTGCTGGTCTCCTACTTCGAGTGGGTCCAGGGAAACCAGGCGTACTGGTGGACCAAGGAAGAGGTCGAGGAAAAGCTGCGCGTCCGGATGATCTCCGCCTACCGCGAAGTCTCCGACTTCTCCCGAAAGTACGGGATCGGCCTGCGGTCGGCGGCGACAGCCCTCGCGGTCCAGCGGGTGGCCGAAGCGCACCGGCTCCGCGGACTGTACCCCTAGCGGACGGCGGCGTGACAGCAGCCACGATAAGCCTTTCCTCACCCGGTCTCCGGAGATGGACAGCCGTGCCTTCAGGCTGGCCAGCTCCATAAGGGAGCCCGAAAAGGCCGGGCGGGGTGGACTGTTCACTTTAGGTAAGGCCTGCTTGTCGACGCTTCATTAGCCATTTGCCCCTTTGGGCATCAGGCCGTGGGCCCGCTTCCGCCAGAAGGATTCAACAGGCGTCGCTGCCGTACAAGACCGGTCGGCCCGAAAACTCTCAATCCACTATGGAAAAACCCGCGCTTATCGGGGCAACCCCTGCGGGGAACATCGAACACTTATCAGACAACGGCCGGGAAGGACACCATTTCCATGTCTGCTACAGCTACTGCAAGCCCAAACACACCACTGTCGGAGCTCGACTGGACTGAGCTGGACCGGCGCGCGGTGGACACCATCCGCGTGCTGGCCGCGGATGCGGTGGAGAAGGTGGGCAACGGCCATCC
>NZ_JBHTML010000322.1:0-2345 GCF_042679445.1 Arthrobacter sp. GCM10027362 | reverse complement strand
ATGGACCCGGTGCTCCCGGACTCCTACGGCGACCTGCACATCACCAACGCGCCCCTGGCCGGCGGCCGGATCACCATCGACATTTCCGGTTCCGCCGTGAGGATCCAGGGGCTGCCCGACGGCATGGTGCTCCACCGCGGGCAGCGACCGTGGATGGCCGACCTGGTGGAGCAGGCCAGACTGCGCACGAAGATGTAAGCCGGGCCGGCAGCCATCAGGTAGCCGCGTGAGGGACTGCTGCTGGAGTCAGACCATCCCGCTGTTGGACTCAAACAACCGCACCGGCGGGTGGGGATGGCTGGGCCGATGGATCCGGTGAGGAACCCGAACCCGCGTTCCATGACGGCTGTGCCGTCTCCGTCGTCAGGCGCCATGGAATCCTCGCCAGCGGACCCGGCCGCAAACATGATCGGCCTCGCTGCTTGAGCTGCTGCTTCACGGTGTGTGGGAAAACGCCTGGCCGGAAAAGGAAGCGGGAACCGCATAAACGGTTCCCGCCTCCCATGTCCTTGTTGCGTCAGGCAGTTTGTTTCTCCCCAATCGTCTCCGGGCTGGCAAGTGTCCGGCGAATATTCGGCTCCGCCCCCGCCTTCCGCATTACCGCCATCATCGCGTGCAGTGCCGGCCCTTGCGGGGCGGTCACCGGCTCGTCCGCAGGTTCGGCCAGCGGGACGCCTGGCCTCGTCGTCGGCGGATGAGTGGAGGGCAAAGCTGCTTTGACACGGATCGGGCAGAGGACCGGGTCCGCTCTTGCCCGCTCCCCACCGGTTCAGCCCCGCTCCGGGTCTTTCGTGCCTTGCCTTGGGTCAGGGCCCGGCTGGTTTAATGTCATCCGCCCGGCGGGAATTGCCTGGGGACCAGGGAGTTCCCGCCGGGCGGATGGTGTTTGTGGTGCGGTATATTCGGGCCGGTCAGTCCGTGCGGACCGTGCGGGGGTCGATGTTCCGGGCGGCGAAGATGAGCAGGCCGGAGGCCAGGATCGGCAGGACGCCCCACCATAATGTCGCGTTAATCCAGCCGCCGCCGGCGGCAAGGGTGGCGGTGATCAGGAGGCCGCCGAGGATCGCCCCAACCTGACCGGAGGCGTTGATAATCGAGCTGCCCGTGGCACGGGTGTGGACGGGGAAGCTCTCGCCGGTGAAGAACAGCAGGGCCGAAAAGGGGCCGATCAGGAAGAACAGTCCGGCACTGTACAGCCCGACGATGAGCGGGAAGTTTCCGTTCGGGGCCTGGAGCATGATGAAGAAGGAGACGGCACACAGGATCCAGCCGATCCCGAATGTCCTGGCATTCAATGCCCCGGCCGCGCCCCAAGCGGCCGCCCGTATCGCCACGGCACTTGGCCAAAGGAACGCCATTGAAGGCCTGAACCAGCTCCGGAAAGTACTCGGCGCCCCCACCGCGCTGAGGGACTACGGCCTGAAACAGGACAACCTCGAAGAGGCCGCCGACATGATCCTGCCCGCGATTCCGTCGTCCAATCCGCGCGCCACAACACGAAAGGACCTGCTTGCGATACTGCGGGCAGCCTGGAGCGGCACGGCCCCGACATCGGAGCAACCCCAACAGCCACTCCCGGTGAAGCCTCCTCGTACGCCTGCAAACCACCTGGTGAGTGAAGCCGGCGTCGGTTAGTGGATACCAGCAACACCGCACTTCCTGGAGATGGACGCCAGGAACCAAAGGCAATCGCACCATGACGGACAACACCGGCAGCGTTCTCGACGCCGCCGCCCTCCGACGCGGCGATCACATCGACATCCACGGGAACGGGCATATTCACTACAGCGGACACGTCGAGGACATCACGCCGCAGCTCACGGATCGCGTGGATCCGGGAACTGCAAACCGGGGAACGCAGAATGCTCTTCACCAACGAGTACCGCATCAGCACGCGGCGGAACACGAGCACGCCAATCAGTCCGGCCGTGAGGAACCGGACGCCGACGAAAAAGAACGGGCCGCTGTGCTTCATCGCGGCGTGGAGGAGCAGGAAGGCGGTGCCCCAGACCATGGTGAGATTCCGATCAGGGTGAGTTCCCACCGGGTGGGCCGGAACCGAGGTCGCCGAACCCGTTACAGGGGGCCGCTTCTCAGCAATCCCTGGCGCGGCCACCCCGGAGGCTCCCGGGCCGCATCGGCCTTCGTCAAGCCTTTCGGCGCCGTTCGGCCTGCGCCAGCAAATCGGCCATCCAGGGCCGTTGCCCGCGGTGGAGCACCATGCCTTCGGGCAGCCCCTGGACGGAGACGCTGGTACCGGACGCATCGATGGTGATCCGCCCGGCGCCCATGGGCGCGTTGGTGATGTGCAGGTCGCCGAAGGACTCCGGGAGCACCGGGTCCAG
>NZ_JBHTML010000321.1:0-2425 GCF_042679445.1 Arthrobacter sp. GCM10027362 | reverse complement strand
GGCGGAGGCGGACGCCACCGTCCGCGCCCACGCCGCCGCGGAACTGCTGCTGGACCGCTACGGCGTGGTGACCCGCGGGGCGGTGGGCGCCGAGGGCATCCCGGGCGGCTTCGCCCTGATGTACAAGGTGCTCGCCCGGCTGGAGGAAATGGGCCGCTGCCGGCGCGGGTACTTCATCGAACACCTCGGCGCCGCCCAGTTCGCGGTGCCCGCCACGGTGGACCGGCTGCGCTCGTACGTCCGGGATCCCCAGCTGCAGCCGGAGGCGGCAGAACCGGCCGCCGTCGCCCTGGCCGCCACGGATCCGGCGAACCCCTACGGCGCCGCCCTGCCCTGGCACGCCGTCGACGGCGGCCACCGGCCCGGGCGCAAGGCCGGGGCCCTCGTCATCCTGGTGGACGGGGAGCTGGCCCTGTACGTGGAGCGCGGCGGCAAGACGCTGCTGACCTTCACCGAGGATCCAGGGGCGCTGGCGCAGTGCGCGCGGGCCCTGGTGGAGGTGATCCGGCGCGGGGCCGCGGACAAGATGGCGGTGGAAAAGGTCAACGGCGCCCCGGTGCCGGACACGGAACTGGCCCGGGCGCTGGCCGGCGCCGGCTTCTACAGCACCCCGCGCGGGCTGCGGTTCCGTGCCTGAGGGCGATACCGTCTGGCGCACCGCCCGGCGGCTGCACGCCGCGCTGGCCGGGCGCGAACTGCTGCGCACCGATTTCCGGGTCCCGCGCTATGCCACCCTGGATCTGTCCGGGCGGATCGTGGACGAGGCCGTCTCGCGCGGCAAGCACCTGCTCATCCGCACCGGGGACCTGACCATCCACTCGCACCTGAAGATGGAAGGCAGCTGGCAGGTCTACCGGCCCGGCGAGCGCTGGCGCAAGCCGGCCTTCCAGGCCCGGGTGGTGCTGGAAACCGCCGCCGCGACGGCGGTCGGCTTCCAGCTGGGGCTGCTGGACGTGGTGCCGCGCGCGGGGGAGGACGAAGTGGTCGGCCACCTTGGACCCGACCTGCTCGGCCCGGACTGGGACGAGGAGGAGGCCCTGCGCCGGCTCCGGCTGGCCCCGGAGCGGCCGGTGGGGCTGGCGCTGCTGGACCAGCGCAACCTCGCCGGCATCGGCAACATCTACCGCTGCGAGGTCTGCTTCCTGGCCGGGGTGCATCCGCTTGCCCCGGTGGGCGAGGTCCCCGACCTGCCGCGCCTGGTCCGGCTGTCCAAACGGCTGCTGGAGGCGAACAAGGACCGCGGCGCGCGCAGCACCACGGGCGGACCTGCCGGCCGGAACGCCGGCTACTGGGCCTACGGCCGGGCCGAGGACGCGTTCCGGCGCTGCGGCGGCCCGGTGGTGCACACGGTGCTCGGAAACACGGAACTGGACCAGCGCGACCTCTACTACTGCCCGCACTGCCAGCCCGGCCCCACCGTATGATGGTCGGGAGGATTCCACAGGGGGGACAATGAGCTGGGTGCTGGACTGGGTGCCGACCATTCCTGCCCTGGCCCTGGCCCTCCTGTTCCTCTACGGTCCCGGCCTGGCCTGGGGTGCCGTGCTCGGCCTGCGCCGGCTGAGCCTGCTGGCGGCGGCCGGACCGCTCGGCGTCACGGCCATCGTGGCCGACGCCGAACTGGGCGGGCTCACCGGCTGGCCCTGGTCCTGGCCCCTGCTGGTGGCCGTCGCCGCCGCCGTCGTCGTGCTGCTGGCGCTGGCCAGGCGGCTGCTGCTGAACCGGTGGCACTTCCACCCGCACACCAATCCCGTCACGGCCCCGCCGATGGCCCCGTGGCGCTCCGTGGCGCTGGCCTGGGCCGTGCCGGCGCTGTTCCTGGGCGCAGTGCTGCTGGGCATCTTCGGCAACCCGCAGAACATCGCCCAGTCGCACGACAACATCTTCCACCTGAATGCCCTGCGCTATATCGCCGACACCGGCAACGCCTCGTCCCTGACGCTGGGCTACCTGGGCACCACCGACGGCGGCACCTTCTACCCGGCCGGCTGGCACGACCTCGTCTCGCTGGTCCAGCTGACCTCCGGGGCCTCCATCCCGGCCGCCATCAACGTCACCAACCTGGTCATCGTCACCTGCATCTGGCCGCTGGGCTGCCTGTTCCTGGTCAGCCGCGTCACCGGCGAACGGACCCTGTCGCTGCTGGTGGCCGCGGTGCTCTCCACCGCCTACGGCACCTTCCCCTACCTGCTGCTGGAATTCGGCGTCGTCTACCCGTTCCTGCTCTCGATGGCGATCTTCCCGGTGGCCTTGGGCCTGGTCATCCAGCTGCTGCGCCTGGGCCTTCCCGCGGCGCTGTCCACCGAAGCCACGGCGCTGGTGCTGGCCGCGCTGCTGCCGGGCATGGCGCTGGCCCACCCCGCCTCCATCATGGCCCTGCTGGCGCTCTCCGTTCCCGTGGTGGTGGCCGCCGCGCGCCGCACGC
>NZ_JBHTML010000320.1:0-2459 GCF_042679445.1 Arthrobacter sp. GCM10027362 | reverse complement strand
CGCGGCGGTCCCGCCGGCACCGAGAATCACGGCACGGGCCCGGGCCGGGGCGCCGGCATGGCCCAGCGCCCCGGCGACTCCGGCCACGTCGGTGTTGTGCCCGGTCAGGCGCACCGTTCCCCCGCTGCCGTCCGCGTCGTCCCGGTGGATGACCACGGTGTTGAGCACGCCCAGCCGCTCCACAAGGGGACTGACCGCGTCCATCTGGGGCACCAGGGCCGCCTTCAGCGGCATGGTCACCGACAATCCCGCCCAGGCGGGGGTTCCGGGACCGGCGGCGCGGATGCCGGCGACGAAACCGGGCAGTTCCTCTTCGGTGAGGTCGATGGCCTCATAGCTGCAGTCGAAGCCCAGGCTGGCGTAGGCGGCCCGGTGCAGGGCGGGCGACTTCGAATGCCCGATCGGGTGGCCCAGCACCGCTGCCCGGTACTTCGGACCGGGCCGTGCTGCAGGGGCTTGCGGGGCGGTGCCCGGCGTCAGCTGCACCGGCCGGCCTTCTGCGTCGAACACCAGTTCAGGTACTCCTTGGTGTAGGTATTGTGTTCGGCCAGGGTCTTGGAGAACTTGGTTTCGCCGGTGTCCAGGTTGACCGTCACCCAATAGTAGTAGGGCACGTCCTTGGGATGGGCGGCCGCGTCGATGGCCGGGCCGCCCGGCGAATTGATCGGGCCCGCGGGCAGTCCGGGATGGGCGTAGGTGTTGTACGGGTTGGACTTGTCCGCCTTTTCCTCGGGCGTGATGTCGTAGCTCTTGCGGTTCAGCCCGTAGGTGACCGTCGCGTCGGACTGGATCAGGCCGGCGGTCTCCTTGTTGTCGGGCTTGAGCCGGTTCATGATGGCGCCGGCCACCGTGCCGTAGTCCGCCTCCCCCGCCTCGGCCTCGACGATGCTGGCGATGGTCAGCACCCGGAACTGCTCGTTGGGATCGGTGATGCCGTCCTGCTCCAGGCGCGCGATGGTGTTGCCGACCATCTGCTTCAGAATGTCCTCGGCCGTGGCATCGAGCGGGAACCGGTACTCACCCGGGAACAGGTAACCCTCGAGGTTGTGCGCCTGGGTGGGCAGTCCCAGCGCCTGCGGGTTTTTGGCCAGCGCCTCGAAGTCGGAGACCGGAATGCGGGTGCCTTCGGAGAGGACCTTGAAGACCTCGTGCTGGCGCAGCGTCCGGTTGATGGCTGCGTACGCCACCTTGGAGCCTTCGTCCGCCAGCAGTACGGCGGCAGCGTCTTTGGCCGGCATTTCCTGCTTCAGGGTGTACTGGCCGGGCTGGATTTCCCGGCCCTGCGCCTGGCTGGCCAGGGCGTCCAGGAACACCTTGCTGGAGGCGACGATGTCCTGCTCAGTCAGGGCGGAGGCGATGGCAATGGGGCCGGCGCCCTGCTCGACGGTGAAGGTGACTTCCTTGCCGCCGGGCCCGGCGTAGTCCTGGGGTTCGTGCATGCCCAGCAGGCTCTGCAGGATGAGCACCATGCCGACCAGCCCGGCCGCAAAGACGCCCAGCACGGAGAACAGGATGATCCTGCCCCGCCGCCGCCGGCGCTGCCTGGCCGTCAGCTTCTTGCCCTTGAGGGTGGAGCGGCGCGCATGGCTGCCCGCCGCCGGCCGGCGCATTCTCGCGGCACGCCGCTCCCGGTACAACAGGTCCAGCCCCTCGTCGGGCTCCGTCGCCCGCCGCCTGCGCTGCCCGTGTTGGGATCCGTTCACTGTGTCTCCCCTGCGCCGTACTGTTCTTCCTGCGTGCTCCCGGGCTGGTCCTGTCCGGCAGTCCGCATCCCATCCCGGCCGCCGGCCGGTGCTGCCACCACGGTGCCGACGTCCCGGCCCAGCGACCGCTGCATGTCGATCGCCTGCTGTAGGATCTCCACCGCGGCGGCCTGGTCCACCACCTTGCGGTGGTCCCGGCCGCCAACGCCGGCGGAATGCAGGGAGCGGTGCGCCGACACGGTGGTCAGACGTTCGTCCACTAGATTAACCGATATCCGCAAATCCGCGGCGGCCAAGGCCTGGACCAGGCGCACGGCGTAATCCCGGGCCATCCGGGTGGACTCCGATTCCCCGCCCTTCATGGTCCGGGGCAGGCCCACGAAAATCTGGACCGCGCCACGCTCGCGGGCCTCCCGCACCAGCAGCCTGATGTCGCTGTCCTTGCGGGCATCCCGTTTCAAGGTGCGGATCGGGGTGGCCAGGATGCCGTCGGGGTCGCTGCCCGCCACCCCGACCCTGGCCATGCCCACATCCACGCCCAACCGGACCCCCCGTGCCGGTCCGGGAGATCCGGGTGGAACGCTGTGCGCTGTCACCGGCTAGCCCCGGTTGGCAACCGCGCCGGCGATGGCCGTAAGGGCTTCCCCGACCTTTGCCGGGTCGCTGCCGCCGCCCTGGGCCACGTCGTCCTTGCCGCCGCCGCCGCCGCCGAGCACCCCGGCGGCGAGCTTCACCAGGGCGCCGGCCTTGACACCG
>NZ_JBHTML010000319.1:0-2474 GCF_042679445.1 Arthrobacter sp. GCM10027362 | reverse complement strand
CACCGCGTCCAGGGCGTCCGCATCGCGCAGGGTGGCCGCGGCGACCGCGACCCGGCCCAGGGCGGAGCCGGGGACCCGGGCCAGGATGGCCCGGCCCCAGGCCTGGTTCGCCGGCAGCGACGGGTCGGTGTCCGCGGTGTTCACGAACGAATCGTGCGGCATCGGTTCGGCCGGCCGGCTGCGGTCCTGCCTCCGGTTCGGGGCCGGGACCGTGTCGTCGAGGTTGGCCAGCGAGGCCAGGAAGCGCTGCTTCTCGCGCTCGAACAGCGCCTCGTTTCCGGAGAGCTCGAACACCGCGGACATGAAGTTCTCCCGGCTGGCCCCTTCCTCGAGCCGGCGGATCAGGTAGGCGATGGCCACGTCGAACTCCCCCGGGTGCACCACCGGGGTATAGAGCAGCAGCGAACCGACGTCCTGCCTCACGGCCTCGGCCTGGGCCTGGGCCATGCCCAGCAGCATCTCGAACTCGATGCCGGCCTCCACCCCGCGGGTCCGGGCCAGCAGCCAGGCGAAGGCAATGTCGAAGAGGTTGTGGCCGGCGACGCCTATGCGGATGTTCCGGATCCGCTCCGGATCCAGCGCGTAGTTGATCACCCGCTTGTAGTTGGTGTCCGAGTCCTGCTTGCTGCCCCAGGTGGCCAGCGGCCAGCCGTGCAGCGAGGCCTCGACCCGCTCCATCGGCAGGTTCGCGCCCTTGACCACCCGCACCTTGATCCCGGCCCCGCCGGCGGCGCGGCGGGCCGCGGCCCACTCCTGCAGCCGGATCATCGCCGCCAGGGCATCCGGCAGGTAGGCCTGCAGCACGATCCCGGCCTCCAGGTCCCTGAACTCGGGCCGGTCCAGGAGCCGGGTGAAGACCGCGAGGGTCAGCTCCAGGTCCTTGTACTCCTCCATGTCCAGGTTAATGAACTTGGGCACCGCGGCCGCGGCCGCCTGCCGGAACAGCGGCGCCAGGGTCTCCACGATGTGCGCCACCGCCTCCTCGAAGGCCCAGGCAGCATGCGGGCCGACGGCGGCGGAAACCTTGATCGAGACGTAGTCCACGTCGTCCCGGGCCAGCAGCCTGCGCACGCCCGCCAGCCGCCGGGCGGCCTCGCGTTCGCCCAGCACCGCCTCGCCGAGCAGGTTCACGTTCAGCCGGACGTTCTCCCGGCGGATCCTGGCAATGGCCGGGCCGAGCCGGTCCTCGCTGGCATCCACGATCAGGTGCCCGACCATCCCGCGCAGCACCTTCCGGGCCGCCGGAATCACCACCCCGGGCAGCACCGGGGCCACCGCCCCGCCCAGGCGGACCGCACCGCGCAGATACCAGGGCAGGAAGGCCGGCACCTTCGGCGCCAGCGCGGCCAGGTTCCGGGCCGCCACCCTGACATCCTCGGGCCGGATGACACCGTCGACGAACCCGACCGTGAACTCCAGGCCGTGCGGATCCTGCAGCACCCCGGCCAGCTGCTCCGCCGAGGAATCCACCGGAACCCGGGACGACTCCTGGAGCCAGTGCCGCACCAGCCGGATGGAGTCGTCCGCGAGGGCCGCAGCCAGTTCTCGGGTTTCCAAGGCCTACCTCCTTAGGGACCCGTGGCACGGGCCGTTCCGGGGCCTTCCAGAATCGGAAGTGCCCGGCTTCCCTCAGTATCTGACGGGAGCCTCCGGAGATAAAGGGGGCCGGGCCAAGAGGGGATGACCTGGGCCCCGCAATGCGTTTTGGCCGCTGTGAGGAGAAACACCTGTCACAAGTTTGTAACGATTCGGGTTGTGTCGGTACGTTTGATGGCGCCATGCCCCACATCAGGGTATAGGCCGGGTCCGCACGCCGAGCCCTGTCAGCGTACCTGTCCGTTCAATTTCACAGACAGGGGTGGAGGAACCATCACTGGCGCCATCGGTGCCTTGGGGTGAAGTGCGGCCAGCCTGCCTGCAGCGTCCTGCTGCCTGCTGACCGCGCCGAGATGCTCTCTCTCGAATCCGACAGCTAACTTCGCAGGCGTGCAGAGAGGACTCCCATGAAGATGCACCCAGTCCGTGGACGCCGGCGCGCCGGTTCCACCGTTTCACTGCCGGGCGGGCCCACCGGCCGCGGCCGCCGGCGCGCCGATGCTCCCCCCGCTGCCACCCTCCGCCGCATCGGCACGTTCACCGGCCTGGCGGCAGCCGCCACCGGCCTGGCTGCCGCCGCGGTCCTTCCCCTGGTGCAGGCGGGGTCCCAGGACGCGGCCGAGGATCTGTCCGACCTCCAGACGTCCGCAACGGCCTCGTCCGCTGTTGTGGCCGGCAATGAAGGGACGCCGCGGTTTGGCCGTTCCGCCGTCGGCAGCGAAGCGGTTCCCCGCCAGGCCAAGGAGTCCCAGCCGGAGGCCGAGCCGCAGCCTGCCGCCGAGCCTGCCACCGGGGAGGAACGGACTGCGCCGGCAACTGCGGCCGCCAGGGAGGCGGCTGCACCCGCGACCGACGCCGCCAGCGAAGCAACTGCCGCG
>NZ_JBHTML010000318.1:0-2543 GCF_042679445.1 Arthrobacter sp. GCM10027362 | reverse complement strand
AGCCGCCCGGCCAGGACCCGGGCCAGCCGGCGGTCCGGCCCGATGGCCTGTGCGGCCACGGTTCCGGGGCGCGCCTGGACCGCCCGGCGGATGTCGACGCGGGTGTGGAACCCGGTGGAGAGCAGCAGCGGGACCACCACGGCCGGTTCGCCCGCGGGAAGTCCGGCGACGACGTCGTCCAGGGCGGGCTGCTGGACATCCACATAGGCCTCGTGGACGAGCACGTCGAGCCCGCGGGCGGCCGCTGCGGCGCCGACGTCCCGGCGCAGCCCGTCGATGAGTGTCCGGCCGACCGGGTCGTCGGTACCGTGGGCGCAGGCGACCACATGCAGCGGGGAACCTGTCCGGCTCATAATCACGCCGTACATCTTCCCACAGCCGGCGATGCGCACCCGCGGGCCCGGTCCCGGCAGGTTCGGCCGGCAAAGCCCCTGAAGGTCACCCCTGGTTGTCCGCAAGTCTGTAAGTCCGGAAGTCCCGAAGTCCGGAAGCCGGCGACGCCGGAAGGCCGGTTCGGCGGCCCCGGAGAGGAGGATCTTGATGCGCTCAGGCCGCGGATGCCGGAACTGCTGGCCGCGGCCGGACTCCCCGAGGGCTTTGTCGCCTCCCTGTCGCCGGGCTCCTGTGTAAGCATTGCCAACGACTATTACCAGTCCGACGAGGAGCTGCTCTACGCCTGCGCCGACGCCATGCGCGAGGAATACCAGGCGATCACCGACGCCGGCCTGACCGTCCAGCTGGACGATCCGTCGCTGGCCGAAAGCTGGGACCAGATCAGCCCCGAACCGCCGCTGGAGGACTACCTGAAGTTCATCCGGCTCCGTGTGGAGGCCGCCAACCGGGCCCTGCGCGACCTGCCCCAGGAGCAGATCCGATTCTACGTGTGCCGGGGCTCCTGGCACGGCCCGCACACCACCGACATCCCCTTCGCGGACATCACCGGCCCGGTGTTGCAGGTCAACGCCGGCGCCTGCGCCTTCGAGGCCGGCAAGGTCCGGCACGAGCAGGAATGGCGCGTCTGGGAGGACCGCGAGCTGCCCGAGGGCAAGGTGATCATCCCCGGCGTCGTCTCCCATGCCACCAACGTGGTGGAGCATCCGGAACTGGTCGCGGGCCGGATCGAGCGCTTCGCCAGGCTGGTTGGCCGCGGGCGGGCCATCGCCTCCACCGACTGCGGTCTGGGTGGGCGCGTGCACCGGCAGATCGCCTTCGCCAGGCTCGAGGCCCTGGGCCGGGGGTGCCGGCATCGCCGCCGGGCGGCTCTGGAAGTAGCCGGCGAATCAGGCGCCGGCGGCCGCCGGGTTACCGGTACGGATGCAGGTGAAGCCCGGTTCCTTCGCCGACATGCGGCGGGCCGGGACCCGGCGGGAGCGGTTGTGCGGTCCCGCCGGGTCCCGGCCCGGGGCGCTAGGCCTGGACGGCCACCGCTTCGCGGACGGTCCCGGCCACCGCTTCGCGGACGGTCCCGGCCGCCGCGACGAGGTTGCGCAGCGAGGCAACGGTCTCCTCGTAGCCGCGGGTCTTCAGGCCGCAGTCCGGGTTGATCCACAGCTGGCGCGACGGGATGCCGGCCAGCGCCGCCGTGATCAGCCCGGCCACTTCCTTTTCGGAGGGTACGCGCGGGGAGTGGATGTCGTAGACGCCCGGGCCGATGCCGCGGGAATAGCCGAAATCGGCCAGATCCGCGACCACCTCGAGCCGGGAGCGGGCCGCCTCGATGCTGGTCACGTCCGCGTCCAGGCCGTCGATCGCGGCAATCACCTCGCCGAATTCGGAGTAGCACAGGTGGGTGTGGATCTGGGTCTGCTCGCCGGCGCCGGAGGTCGCCAGCCGGAACGCGCGGACCGACCAGTCCAGGTACGCCGGCTGGTCCGCCGCACGCAGCGGCAGCAGCTCGCGCAGGGCCGGCTCGTCCACCTGCACGATCGCGGTGCCCGCGGCTTCCAGGTCGGCGATTTCATCGCGCAGCGCCAGCGCCACCTGGTTCGCCGTCTCGGCCAGCGGCTGGTCGTCGCGGACGAAGGACCAGGCCAGGATGGTGACCGGGCCGGTGAGCATGCCCTTGAGCGGCCGGTCGGTGAGCGACTGCGCGAAGCTGATCCACGGGACGGTGAACGCCTGCGGGCGGGACACGTCGCCCCAGAGGATGGACGGGCGTGTGCAGCGCGAGCCGTAGGACTGCACCCAGCCCTGCCCGGTGGCCGCGAAGCCGTCGAAGTTCTCCGCGAAGTACTGGACCATGTCGTTGCGCTCCGGCTCGCCGTGCACCAGCACGTCCAGGCCCAGCTCTTCCTGCAGCCGCACCACGCGGGTGATCTCCCCGCGCAGGAACTGCTCGTACTCGGCCGGGGAAATGGCGCCGCTGCGCGCCGCCGCACGCGCCCGGCGCACCTCGCCGGTCTGCGGGAAGGAACCGATGGTGGTGGTCGGCAGCACCGGCAGTCCCAGCCGCTGCTGCTGCACCTCGGCCCGCCGCTGGGCCGGGCCCCGGGTGAAGTCGTCCTCGCCGAGGGCGCCGGTGCGCTCGCGCACCTGGTCCACGG
>NZ_JBHTML010000317.1:0-2557 GCF_042679445.1 Arthrobacter sp. GCM10027362 | reverse complement strand
CGGGGACGCCCCCGCCGGCCGGGCCAGGGCGGCCAGGGCCAACAGCTCCAAGGTCCAGCTGCGGGACGATGCCCCGCCGGCCCGGCCCGCGGAATCGACAGTGCTGCGTTTCCCGGAGCCGGCGCGGCGGAAGATCCGCCGGCGTGTGTGGATCGGCGCGGCCGTGGTGCTGGTGCTGGTGGCTGCGGCCATCGGGGTGCTGGTGTTCTCTCCGGTGCTGGCTGTGAAAACCATCTCGGTGTCGGGCACCTCCCTGATCCCGGCCCGGGAGGTCGATGACCGGCTGGCACCGCTGGCCGGCACCCCGCTGCCGCAGGTCTCCGAGGCCGAGGTGCGCTCCCGGCTGGACGGGCTGGCAGCGGTTTCCGATGTCAAGGTCGAGGCCCGTCCGCCCTCGGAGCTGTCCGTCCGGATCATCGAGCGGGTTCCGGTGGCCGTGCTCAAGGCCGGCAAGAGCTACGCCCTGATCGATGAGGAAGGCCGCAGGCTGGCCAGCGTTAAATCACGGGGCTCGGCGAAGCTGCCGCTGATCGACGCGGCCAAGGCCAAGAAGGATCCGGAAGTCTTCCGGACGATCACGGCAGTGCTCGGCGCGCTGCCGCCGAAGATCCTGGCGCGGCTGGACCATGCCTCGGCCAAATCCGTGGACTCGGTCAAGCTTGAGCTCAAGGACGGCACCTCCGTGCTCTGGGGCAATGCGGGGGAGCGGGAACTGAAAGCCAAGGTGCTGGAGGCACTGCTGAATGCGGACCCGGAGGTGCCGATCCAGGTCTACGACGTGAGTACTCCGACGCGCCCGGTGACGCGGTAACGGGCCCGGCGGCAGGCGCCGGAATTGGAATATCGGTAAGTTGGTCCGACACGCTGGAAGGGTAATTGCATGAGGCAGGGCTTCCGCTTAGCGTCTCGGGTAGAAGTTACTTGACATAACTCTAACGTTCAACCTGAGGGTTAGGGTTATGCAGGGGGAGCCGGCGGGCCGGATCCGCAAGGAAACGGCCGGGACGCCCGGCGTCGATCAGTGCACAGATTCGAACAAGGGACACAGGACGTGGCAGCACCGCAGAATTACTTGGCCGTCATCAAAGTCGTCGGCATCGGCGGCGGTGGGGTGAATGCCGTCAACCGCATGATTGAGGTTGGTCTCCGGGGGGTGGAGTTCATCGCCATCAATACCGATGCGCAGGCTCTGCTCATGAGCGACGCCGACGTCAAGCTCGACGTCGGACGCGAGCTTACCCGCGGCCTGGGCGCCGGTGCGGATCCCGAGGTGGGCCGCAAGGCCGCCGAGGATCATGCCGAAGAGATCGAGGAGGTCCTGCGCGGCGCGGACATGGTCTTCGTGACCGCCGGCGAGGGCGGCGGCACCGGCACCGGCGGCGCGCCGGTGGTGGCCCGCATCGCACGCTCGCTCGGGGCGCTGACCATCGGCGTCGTGACCCGTCCGTTCACGTTCGAGGGACGCCGCCGCTCCAACCAGGCCGAGAGCGGCATCGAGACCCTGCGCGACGAAGTCGACACGCTGATCGTCATCCCGAACGACCGCCTGCTGTCCATCAGCGACCGCAATGTCTCGATGCTCGACGCCTTCCGGTCCGCGGACCAGGTACTGCTCTCCGGTGTCCAGGGCATCACCGACCTGATCACCACCCCGGGCCTGATCAACCTGGACTTCGCCGACGTCAAGTCCGTGATGCAGGGTGCGGGTTCGGCCCTCATGGGCATCGGCTCGGCCCGCGGCGAGGACCGGGCGGTGAAGGCCGCCGAACTGGCCATCGCCTCCCCGCTGCTGGAAGCGTCCATCGATGGCGCGCACGGCGTCCTGCTCTCCATCCAGGGCGGCTCGGACCTGGGCCTGTTCGAAATCAACGAAGCGGCCCGGCTGGTCCAGGAGGTGGCACACCCGGAGGCGAACATCATCTTCGGTGCCGTCATCGACGATGCCCTGGGCGACGAGGCCCGGGTGACGGTGATTGCGGCCGGCTTCGACCAGGTGGACGTGACCAGCGCGCCGCAGGCACCGAAGACCGGCGCCCTGCCGGCAGTGCCTTCCGCGGCCCCGCAGTCGATGCCGGTGGCCCAGTCGGCCCCGGCCCAGTTCGCCGCTGCGTCGGTGCAGAACAATGGCTGGGGGCACCTGCAGCAGTCCCAGGGCCCTTCGGTGATTCCGGCCGATGCCGGGTTCGAGGTGGACCTGCCGGCAGTGGTGGAACCGGACCTCACCGCGGGCCGCACCGACGACCTCGACGTCCCGGACTTCCTGAAGTAGGCCGGGCAGGTGGGCGGATTGCCGGAGGGTTTCTGGTGGCGCGAGGAAGTGGGGGACGGCCTGTGGGCCGCGTTCACGGATTCGGCCGCGGGCAATCTCGCCCTGCACGTCGGGGATGATCCTGCCGCGGTGCGGGCGCGCAGGACGGCGCTGCAGGAGCGGATGGGGGTCGCACCGGACACGCTCCGCTTCATGAACCAGGTTCACTCGGCCCGGGTGGGCACGGCGGCGGCCGGGGATGCGGCGGCCGGCGGCAGCCCGGAGCTGGACGGCTTGTGCTGCCCGGGC
>NZ_JBHTML010000316.1:0-2575 GCF_042679445.1 Arthrobacter sp. GCM10027362 | reverse complement strand
TGGCCAGCGGGCAGCACGGCCTGCAGCTGGCCGGCGCCTGGCTGGCCGGTACCGGGCTGGTGGCGGTCGTTGCCGATGCCCGGCAGCGGGCCCGGCTGCTGGCCGAGGACTTGGGGGCCGGAACGCAGCCGGAGGGGCTGCCCGCGGATACCCCGTAGCCGGCCTAGTCTTCTACAATGTGTAGAAGAGTCCGGGAAGCCAATGTTGTATTTTCGATGTAACCCCAAGCAAAGAAGGCAGACTGTTGAGCATGAGTGAAACGTCCGTGTCGGAATCCGCCGCCGCCGAAGAGCAGTACTTCACCCTGTGGACCGTCTTCGCACGGTCCGGTGTCCCAATCCAGGACTCAGCCATCACCGACTTCGAGGCCGCTGTCGCCAAGCTGGCCGAGAACGGTGTGACCCTGCGCGGAGCTTACGACGTCTCGGCCATGCGCGCGGACGCCGACGTCATGGTCTGGCTGCACGGCTCGAAGCCGGAGGAACTGCAGGCAGCCGTGCGTACCATCCGCCGCACCGCGTTGTTCGAGGACACCGACATCGTCTGGTCCGCCATGGGCGTGCACCGCGAGGCAGAGTTCGCCAAGAGCCATTCCCCGGCTTTCTCCCGCGGTGTCGAGCCGAGCACCTGGCTGTGCGTCTATCCGTTCGTGCGCTCCTACGAGTGGTACCTGCTGCCGGCCGAAGAGCGCGGCAAGATGCTGCGGGACCACGGCATGCTCGGCCGCGACTTCCCGCAGGTGCTCTCCAACACTGTCTCCTCCTTCGCGCTCGGTGACTGGGAGTGGATCCTGGCCCTGGAGGCGCCGGAACTGGTGGACCTGGTGGACCTGATGCGTCACCTGCGGGCCACGGATGCCCGCAACCACGTGCGCGAGGAAACCCCGTTCTACACCGGTCGCCGGATCAGCGTGGCGGAAATTGCCGAGGTTTTGCGGTGACCAACCCCGGCGACGGCTCCGGCGCGGACTTCCGCTTCGATCCGCGCGAAGCCTACGACGAGAACGGGGTGATGGCCCCGAAGCCCTACGACGCCGTGCTGCTGGCCTCCTTCGGCGGGCCCGAGGGACAGGATGACGTGATCCCGTTCCTGCGCAATGTCACCCGTGGGCGCGGCATTCCGGATGAGCGGCTTGAGGAAGTCGCCGCCCACTACCGCGCCAACGGCGGCATCAGCCCGATCAATGCGCAGAACCGGGCCCTGAAGGCTGCGATGGAGGCCGAGCTGGCCGCCCGCGGCATCGAGCTGCCGGTGTACTGGGGCAACCGCAACTGGGCTCCCTACATCCAGCCGACGCTGCAGCAGATGTACGACGACGGCCACCGCCGCGTGCTGATGTTCTCCACCAGCGCCTACGCCGGCTACTCCAGCTGCCGCCAGTACCGCGAGGACATCGGCCTGGCACTGCGCGAGGGCGGGCTCGAGGGCAGGCTCGAGGTGGACAAGGTCCGCCAGTACTTCGACCACCCGGGCTTCATCGAGCCGTTCGTCGAGGGTGTGGCCGCCGGCCTGGCGGACGTCCGCGCACAGCTGGCCGCCGAACCGGACGCACCGGTGCGGATTGTGTTCACCACGCACTCGATCCCGGTCTCGGACGCCGAGGCCGCCGGCCCGCGCGACCTGGCCGCCCGGCTTGCAGCCGAACTGCACACCGACGTGTACTCCGCCCAGCACCTGGCCGTGGCCCGCGCCATCCTGGAACGGGTGCCCGAGGCCGCCGGCCTGGAATGGTCGCTGGTCTTCCAGTCCCGTTCCGGGGCCCCGCACATCCCGTGGCTGGAACCGGACATCAACGACGCCCTCGAAGAGTACGCCGCCGCCGGCACGCGCGGCGTCGTGGTGGTACCGATTGGTTTCGTCAGCGACCACATGGAAGTCGTCTGGGACCTGGACACCGAGGCCAGGGACACCTGTGCCCGGCTGGGCCTGGCCTTCCACCGGGTCCCGACGGCCGGCACGCACGCCAGGTTCGTCAGCGGCATCGTGGACCTGATCTCCGAGCGGCTGGCCGGGCCCGGCGGCAAGGCGCTGCTCGAGGGCCGGGCCAGTGTGGCGGACCTGGGTCCCTGGTTCGACGTCTGCCGGGCCAACTGCTGCGTCAAGGTGATGCGCGACGGCACCGTGAAGCCGACCATCGCCGCAGTCGATTCCGAAGTGGGTGTTCCGCAACCGTGAACCAGGCTCCCTCCACCGCCGCGGCTGGTTCCTTCCGGGTGGGGACCCGGGGCAGCGCCCTGGCGGTTACCCAGACCACCACGGTCGCCGAGGCGCTGGCGGCCGCCAGCGGCCACCCGTACGAGATCGTGCGGGTTAAGACCGAAGGCGACGTCACCAGCGGCCCGCTGTCCCAACTGGGCGGGACAGGCGTGTTCGCCGCCGCCCTGCGCCTGGCCCTGCTCGAGGGCGGGTGCGACGTGGCCGTTCACTCGCTCAAGGACCTGCCCAGCCTCCAGCCGGAGGGCCTGGTGATCGCCGCGACCCCGGCCCGGGTGGACGTGCGTGACGCCCTGTGCGCGCGGGACGGCCTGACCCTGGCCACGCTGCCGGCCCGGGCCACGGTGGGCACGGGTTCGCC
>NZ_JBHTML010000315.1:0-2590 GCF_042679445.1 Arthrobacter sp. GCM10027362 | reverse complement strand
CGCCGTCGTGCCGGAGTCCGGCCCGCGGCCGGTCCCGGCCGCGCCGGCCCTGCTGGAACCGGACGCCGCACCGGTGACCGGAACCCCGCCGGTGATTCCGCCGATCGGCTCCAGCAGGCCCATCCCGGTGGATGAGCATATCCTCGCGGCGGTGGCGCACGGCAGCTACTACCAGCCGCATGCCGTGCTCGGGGCGCACCTGGATGACCACGGGCACGTCACGGTCCGCACCCTGCGGCGGATGGCCGAGAGCGTCACCCTGGTCACGGCGTCGGACCGGGTGCCCATGCAGCACGAATACGAGGGCATCTGGGTGGCCGTGGTGGAGCCCGAACGGCGCGGGCACGTCCCGGATTACCGGCTCGAGGTCAAGTATCCGGGCGGCGAGGCCTGGCTCGCGGATGATCCGTACCGCTACCTGCCCACGCTGGGCGAGATGGATCTGCACCTGATCGGCGAGGGCCGGCACGAGATGCTCTGGAACGCCCTTGGCGCCCACGTGCGGCACTACAACTCGACGCTCGGAGACATCTCCGGCACCAGCTTCGCAGTCTGGGCCCCCAATGCCCAGGCGGTACGGGTCAAGGGCGAGTTCAACGGCTGGGACGGCTCGGTCCACGCCATGCGCTCCCTGGGCGGTTCCGGTGTCTGGGAGCTGTTTATTCCGGATGTCGGAGCCGGGGCCATCTACAAGTTCGAGCTGCTGGGCAGGGACGGCCGGTGGCACGAGAAGGCGGATCCGCTGGCGCGCTGGGCGGAGGTGCCGCCGCTGACCGGCTCGCGGGTGCTGGACTCGCGCTATGTTTTCGGCGACGAGGCCTGGATGGCCGAGCGCGCGAAGCGGGATCCGCACAATTCACCGATGAGCATCTACGAGGTCCATCTGGGCTCGTGGCGGCTGGGGCTGGGCTACCGCGAGCTGGCCGAGGAGCTGGCGGCGTACGTCAAGCAGCTGGGCTTCACGCATGTGGAGTTCATGCCGGTGGCGGAGCACCCGTTCGGCGGCTCCTGGGGCTACCAGGTCACCTCGTACTATGCTCCGACGTCCCGCTTCGGCCACCCGGACGACTTCAAGTACCTGGTGGACACGCTGCACCAGGCCGGCATCGGGGTGATCCTGGACTGGGTCCCGGCCCACTTCCCCCGGGACGAGTGGGCGCTGGCCAGGTTCGACGGCGAACCGCTGTACGAGCACGCCGATCCGCGGCTCGGCGAGCATCCGGACTGGGGCACGCTGATCTTCGATTTCGGCCGGACCGAGGTGCGCAACTTCCTGGTGGCCAATGCGCTCTACTGGCTGGAGGAGTTCCACGTGGACGGGCTCCGGGTCGACGCCGTGGCCTCCATGCTCTACCGGGACTATTCGCGCCAGGACGGCCAGTGGTTCCCGAACATCCACGGCGGCCGGGAGAACCTGGAGGCCATTTCCTTCCTGCAGGAGGTCAACGCCACCGCCTACCGGCGGGTACCCGGCATCGTGACCATCGCGGAGGAATCCACTGCGTTCCCCGGGGTGACCCGGCCGACCTCCGGCGGCGGGCTCGGCTTCGGCCTGAAGTGGAACATGGGGTGGATGCACGACACGCTCGAGTACATTTCCGAGGACCCCGTGCACCGGATGTACCACCACGACAAGGCCACCTTCTCGATGGTCTACGCCTTCACCGAGAACTTCCTGCTGCCGATCAGCCATGACGAGGTGGTCCACGGCAAGGGGTCGATGCTGGCGAAGATGCCCGGGGACCGCTGGAAGCAGCTGGCCAACCTGCGCGCCTACCTGGCCTTCCAGTGGGCGCATCCGGGCAAGCAGCTGATCTTCATGGGCACCGAGTTCGGGCAGGAGACCGAGTGGTCCGAACAGCACGGCCTGGACTGGTGGCTGGCCGAGAACGCCCCGCACCAGGGGCTGCAGTCCCTGGTCGGCGCCCTGAACCGGATGTACTGCCAGACCCCGGCGCTGTACGAACGGGACAACGAACCGGCCGGCTTCCAGTGGATCGACGCCTCCGACGGCGCGCGGAACACGCTCTCCTTCATCCGCTGGGACCGGCACGGCAACCCGCTGGTGTGCATCGCCAATTTCGCCGGGCACCCGCACGAGGACTTCCGGGTGGGCCTGCCGTGGGCCGGGCAGTGGACCGAGGTGCTGAACACGGACGCCGAGATGTACGGCGGATCCGGGGTTGGCAACCCGGGGCCGGTGGAAGCGGTTGAAGGGGCGTGGAACGGCTATCCGGCCTCCGCGGTCATCACGGTGCCGCCGCTGGGCGTGCTTTACCTGAAGGCCGCGAAGTAGCCTGCCGCGGCCGGCACCGGAAGGCCGCCGACCGACAGGTCCGGCGGCCTTCCGCACCCGGCCCGGCCGTTACTTGGAATTTACATGGCGTAACGGTAGTGGTAATGTTTAATACGCGCTGGACGAGAGATCGGACAGGCGCCCTTCCGGACGGCATCACGCCGGCGTCCCCAACGGGACGCGAACCGGACCGATTGGACAAGTAAATTCCAATCATGTAAGTTTGAAAAGTTGCTCCGGTGCGGGGCGGCCGGCCTGCGGGCCGGGCGTGTTGGCCGGATGCTCCTGTTGTTT
>NZ_JBHTML010000314.1:0-2600 GCF_042679445.1 Arthrobacter sp. GCM10027362 | reverse complement strand
GCACCCGGGAGGGTGTGGGAGAGCAGGACACCGCCGCACAATCCTTGGGCAAAGGCCCCGCCAACGACGGCGGGGCCATTGCTGTATACGCCGGGTCAGGGGTGTCACAGCCCTTCCGGTCCGCGCTGCGATGCCGTCGCGGAGATACCACCAACGGCCACGCCCTTGAATCCGTACATCTCTTCACGTTTCGTGATGAATCCGACTCCGGGGGCGCATGAATAGGCCGCCTTTCCGCCGGTGCTTCCGGGCATGACCCTAGTGGTATAGCTGGCGCCGTTCACAAATCCCTACCCGGTGCGTTTGATGTGTGTTTGGGCTGCCTCGTAAATTTCGGACAGCGGAGCGGTTGTTTTTCTACGTTGTCTGGGAAGGCTGCCGGCAACTGTGGTGGACCTCGTTGGGGTACCGGTAGTCGAGGTCCGAGAGTCTTCACCGGCTGTTGCAGAAGCCTTCGAGGTAGCGGATGACATGCCGTCGGGCTACGTCTTCGCGGCGCAGGCGGTGCGGTGGACGCACTCGATCTTCAGCGCCGGAAAGAATGACTCGACCGGCGCATTGTCCCGGCATACCCCGGTCCGGGTGCCTGACGGCACCCCGACCGACGGCGGTGGTGGCGTCGCGCAGCGCGGTCCAAGGCAGCCCGGCGCATGTGGGCGGCCTCCGGGACGCCCGCGGGCTTCTTCGAACAGCAGTCGATCACGGTGACCGGGCAGATGAAGCTGGCCCGCAGACGGGTGATGTCGCCGAGGAACCCGGCCCTGGAACGGTCCGGGATCACCGCGCGCATAGTCTGCCGCACCGGCTCCGGCGGACAGCGGATGCCTTCGGCGGCCAGGTCTGTGTCGATCCGGCGGTATCCGTACGTGCTGTCCGAGGCATCGAAGAAGCGTGGACGCACCCTGCCGGCGGCCCATCTTCACCAGCGGCAGGGAATCCGGCAACGGGGCTTGGGAATCGATGAATTCATATTCCGGCCACTGCCCTGGTTCCTATGCGATAACCAAGCGGCCGCTTTTTGGAAGCGCGCTCCCGGCCCGCAGCTCCCGGCTCTCCCGCTCGAGCTCCTTGAGCCGCGCCTGCTCCGAAGCCGTCAGCCGTGCTTCGGCGGCGGCTGAGCCGTGTTCCTCCCGGTTACTTCCTCAGGTGCACAGCGTCCCGGCCCGACGCCATTCTCCTCGCCCGCGGCTTTAATGGTTTTGTTCCTGGAGATGGCTTCCCGGCACAGCTCGTCCTTGAATTTCTGGCCGAGCCGCCGGCGCGCAGACATCCTGCAGATTCCTCTCGTAGTCCCCAAAATCTTAAGAGGGCCCGCTGTCCGAAATCCCGAGGCCGGAGAACTACCGAATTTGCCGGTTGCCTCATTGCATACCTCCGGCAAAGGTACTTCGTTGCGTCATTTGATTTCCTCCGTGGGGATCAGACGTTCCGGGTCCAATTGACGGCGGATTTGATGCGCACGGGTGTCTTGGCGGGAGTCGCCGGCACATCGTGATTCCTGGTGACCTTCGCGCCGTGGTGGTACTTTTCGATGAGCTTCTGCCGGAGCGGCAGGTAGTCGGCGAAGACCCGGTCCGGTTCCCAGAGCTTGTATGGGCCTGGCCGGTTCGGCCGTCGTGTCACAGTGCAGGTAGCCGTTGGCTTGCCGGCACCTGCCCGGTTCTTCTGCTTCGCCGGCACGCCACCGTTCTTGTTCCAAGGCCGGGATCGGGTGAAGGTGATCTGCTGCCTGGTGTACGAGGCGAGCAAGTGTTGGTTGGTGAACCCGGAGCCGTTGTCCGAATCGATCCCCGGGAAGGGGCCGGGAACACGGCGATGACATGTTGCAGGGTCTCGAAGACCGATTTCGCGGCCTTGTTACGCGCCGAGTGGTTCACCGTCCAGTCGGTGGCGATGTCGGTCAATGTGAGGGCGCGGCAGTACTTGCCGGCGACGTTGCCGCCCGGGTGGCCGGCCGGGCCGATCTCCACGAAGCCGGGGATCGCGTCGTCATCCGGCCCAGGTACGGATCCTGATCTGGGATTCGAGCAGGGACCCGGGCCTGATGTGCGATCGTCCCTGCGGCAGCCTTTTCGCTCGTTCGGGTGCGAGCTTGCGATCGTTGCCGAGCTGATGCGCAGCAGTTGCGCCTGCACGTCTGTCACCTCCAGGTCTCCGTCGCGGCGCAGCAGCGGCACGGGCAGCATCGGGGGCCGGCAGTTTCGGCCGGGGCACGCAACAGCGCCCGCAGGTGGTCAAAGGCGGCAGTAACCCGGGTCCGTAGACCGGTGCCTGCCCGGCCGGAGGGGACCGCCCTCAGCACCAAGGCCTCCGGCATGGGCCGCCCGCCCGTGGTCCCGTGCCAGCCGGTCAGCCCGCCCGGGATCCGGGTCTTACCGGCCCCGTCGGCACTCCGGTAGGCCGTGGCCTGCTTCCTCGTCACGGCCTCGCGTTGGTTCATCGTCAGCTCCCTGAAACGGGCCTACCCCGCAGCCCCGGCACCGGGACGGCGCCGCACACGGAGGTTTTTCCATAAGGCAACGCGTGGAGTTGCGCGGGGGTGGGAGGGCGTGTATTGTATTTCGAGTCGCTGCTGCTGAAGCAGGTGAACGGCGGCGAAA
>NZ_JBHTML010000313.1:0-2629 GCF_042679445.1 Arthrobacter sp. GCM10027362 | reverse complement strand
GGGTCAGGACTCGCCGCCGGCGGTGCCGGAGGTGCCGGCGTTGACGTCGTTGAGCTTGTAGCGCTCGAAGGCCTCCTTCGGCGCGTTCTGGTCCACCTCGCCGCGGCGGGCCAGCAGCTGCAGCGCCCGGACCACGATCGAGTGGCTGTCGATCTTGAAGTAGCGCCGTGCCGCGGCCCGGGTGTCGGAGAAGCCGAAGCCGTCCGCGCCCAGGGTGGCGAACTCGTTGGGCACGAACTGGCGGATCTGGTCGGGCACGGCCTTCATGTAGTCGCTGACCGCGACCACGGGGCCGGCGGCATCCTCGAGCTGGCGGGTGATGAACGGCTTGCGGGCCTCGGTCCCGGGATTCAGGAACGACTCCTCCTCGGCGGCCAGGCCGTCGCGGCGCAGCTCGGTCCAGCTGGTCACCGACCACACGGCGGCGGCGACGCCCCACTCCTCGGCCAGGATCTGCTGGGCCTCCAGGGCCCACGGCACGGCGACGCCGGAGGCCAGCAGCTGGGTCTGCGGGCCGTCCGCCTTGGCGGGGGAGAGCCGGTAGATGCCCTTCACCACGCCCTCGGTGTCCAGGTTTTCCGGCTCGGCCGGCTGCACGATCGGCTCGTTGTAGACGGTCAGGTAGTACATCACGTTCGGGTCCGGGTGCTTCCCGCCGTACATCCGCTCCAGGCCGGCGCGGACGATGTGCCCGATCTCGTACCCGTAGGCCGGGTCGTAGGTGACCACCGCCGGGTTGGTGGAGGCCAGCAGCGGCGAGTGGCCGTCGGCGTGCTGCAGGCCCTCCCCGGTGAGCGTGGTCCGCCCGGCCGTGGCGCCGATGACGAAGCCGCGGGCCATCTGGTCCGCCGCCGCCCAGAAGGCATCCCCGGTGCGCTGGAAGCCGAACATCGAGTAGAAGATGTAGATGGGCACCAGCGGCTCGCCGTGCGTGGCGTAGGCGGTGCCGGCGGCGGTCAGCGCGGCGGTGGAGCCGGCCTCGTTGATGCCGGTGTGCAGGATCTGGCCCTGCGGGGACTCCTTGTAGGCCAGGACCAGGTCCCGGTCCACGGACAGGTAGTTCTGGCCCTTGGGGTTGTAGATCTTCGCCGTCGGGAAGAACGAGTCCATGCCGAAGGTCCGGGCCTCGTCCGGGATGATCGGCACCACGCGGGCGCCGAATTCCTTGTCCCGCATCAGGTCCTTGAGCAGGCGCACGAAGGCCATGGTGGTGGCCGCCTGCTGCTTGCCGGAACCGCGCTTGGCCACCTCGTAGGCCTTCTCGTCGGGCAGGTGCAACGGCGTGTGCCTGGTGCGCCGCTCCGGCACGGACCCGCCCAGGGCCGCGCGCCGCTCCAGCAGGTACCTGATCTCCGGGGCGTCCGGGCCCGGGTGGTAGTACGGCGGACGGTACGGGTCCGCCTCCAGCTGCTCGTCGCTGATCGGGATGCGCAGGTGGTCGCGGAAGTCCTTCAGGTCCTGCAGGGTCAGCTTCTTCATCTGGTGGGTCGCGTTGCGGCCCTCGAAGTGCGTGCCCAGGCCGTAGCCCTTGACCGTCTGGGCCAGGATCACCGTCGGCTTGCCCTCGGACTCCACCGCCGCCTTGTAGGCGGCGTAGACCTTGCGGTAGTCGTGCCCGCCGCGCTTGAGGTTCCAGATCTCCTGGTCGCTCAGGTCCGCGACCATGTCCTTGGTCTGCGGGCTCTTGCCGAAGAAGTGCTCGCGCACGAAGCCGCCGGACTCGGCCTTGTAGGTCTGGTAGTCCCCGTCCGGGGTCTCGTTCATGATCCGCACCAGGTCCCCGCCGGCGTCCTTGGCCAGCAGCGCGTCCCACTCCCGGCCCCAGACGACCTTGATCACGTTCCAGCCGGCGCCGCGGAAGAAGGCCTCCAGCTCCTGCATGATCTTGCCGTTGCCGCGCACCGGCCCGTCCAGGCGCTGCAGGTTGCAGTTGATCACGAAGGTCAGGTTGTCCAGCTTCTCGTTCGCCGCCAGCTGCAGGAACCCGCGCGACTCCGGCTCGTCCATCTCCCCGTCGCCCAGGAAGGCCCAGACGTGCTGGTCCGCGGTGTCCTTGATCCCGCGGTTGTGCAGGTAGCGGTTCAGCTGGGCCTGGTAGATCGCGTTGGCCGGGCCGATGCCCATCGAGACGGTGGGAAACTCCCAGAACTCCGGCATGCTGCGCGGATGCGGGTAGGAGGGCAGGGCGTGGCCCTCGCGGGACTTCTCCTGCCGGAACCCGTCCAGGTCCTCCTCGGACAGCCGGCCCTCCAAAAAGGCCCGGGCGTACATGCCCGGGGAGGCGTGGCCCTGGAAGAAGACCTGGTCCCCGCCGCCGGGGTGGTCCTTGCCGCGGAAGAAGTGGTTGAAGCCCACCTCGTACAGGGTCGCCGCCCCCGCATAGGTGGAGATGTGCCCGCCGACGCCGATGTCGGGCCGCTGCGCCCGGTGCACCAGCATCGCGGCGTTCCAGCGCATCCACGCCCGGTAGCGGCGCTCGGTCTCTTCGTCCCCGGGGAACTCCGGTTCCTGGTCCGCCGGGATCGTGTTCACGTAGTCCGTGGTGGTCACCATCGGCACCCCGACGCTCTTCGCGCCGGCCCGCTGCAGGAGCGAACGGACAATGAACTGGGCCCGCCCGGTCCCCCGG
>NZ_JBHTML010000312.1:0-2675 GCF_042679445.1 Arthrobacter sp. GCM10027362 | reverse complement strand
GGGACCGGACTCGGCAGCACGCCGCCGGCTGCCGGCCGCGCAATGACAGGCCGCGCAGGAGCAGCCGGGGCGGCGCCGTCCGCCCCGCCGAGCGCGTCGAAGACATTGCGGATGTACAGGGCTTCTTCGCCGCCGTGGTCCGCCACGTAGACCACCTTGTCCGTCCCCAGCGGGCGGGCCAGGCGGGCGCGGACCCCGGGGGTGGACTCGACGGAGCGGGAGGGCCCGTCCCGGTGGGTGAGCCAGTGCACGGTGCCGTGGGTCTCGACCACCGAGGCCGTGCCGTCAACGTTCGGCACTGCCTCGGCCAGGTGTCGGGAGACGTTCAGCAGCGCCGGGCGGCGGGCCGTGGAGGCCGAGCCCAGGGTGATCTCCAGCTTCCGCGCCTCGGCGGCGAGGTCCTCCAGCAACCACAGCTGGCCCGCCGATTCGAAGACCACGCGGCGGCCGTCGCTGGCCGCGTGCCGGACGTAGAACTCCCCGTGGTCCGTATGCCGGCGCAGCCCGCTGCCGTCCGGGGCCACCGAGTAGAGGTTCCCGTAGCCCTCGTGGTCGCTGAGGAACGCGATCCGGCCGCCGACCCACATCGGGTCCACCAGGTTGCCAGCCAGCTCGGGCACCAGCCGCTGGAAGTCCCCGGACCCGTCCCGGTCCAGCCAAAGCTTGCCGGCCGTCCCGCCGCGGTAGCGCTTCCACCAGGCCGGCTCGCGGGAAAACACGCTGCCCAGGGCGACCGGGCGCTCGTCCCCCACCGCCGGCCCGAAGGCCACCGAATCCACGGGCCCGAACGGGAGCACCCGGGCCGCCGAGCCGTCCAGCGGTACAGCATGCGCCCAGGTGTGGCGGGATTCCTCCCGCTGGAAGGCACTGGTGACCATCACCTCGCCGGCGGGGGTGAAGCCCGTGACGCGCGTGGACGGGTGGCCAAAATAGGTCAACCGGCGGAATCCGCCGCCATCCACCGCCGCGGTCACCGCTTCGGGCGCGCTGCCCTGCACAACACTCCAGGCCAGGTTCCGTCCGTCCGGGGAGAACCGGGGATTGCGCGCCGGCAGCTGCAGCGAGGAAATCCGCCAGGCCCGCCCGCCGGCCAGCGGCGCCACCCAGACATCGTCCTCGGCGACGAACGCCAACAGGTCCTCGTGCAGATGCGGGTAGCGGAAGTAACTCGACGAAGTCATGGATCGATCTTAGTCACCGGCCAAGGCGCCCGTGGGCAGGGGGTGCAATCGGGGTGCCGGGCCGCCGCACTGTTCCCCCGCGCTGTCTTAAGTGCTGGGATGTTGCCATGAAGGTCCTGATCGCCGGCGCCTCCGGCCTGATCGGCAGCGCCTTGGCGCAGCTGCTGCAGTCCCGCGGGCACACCGTCGGCCGGCTGGTCCGCCGGCCTGCCCGCGCCCCCGGGGAGTCCAGCTGGAATCCGGCCGAAGGGAGCCTGGATCCGCAGGCGGTCAGCGGCCAGGACGCCGTGGTCAATCTGTCCGGCTCCGCCCTGCACCTGCGCCCGTGGACCCGCTCCGTCAAGGAGAACCTTGCCTCCTCGCGGATCATGAGCACCCGCACCCTGGTGGCCGCGATGGCCGCCGCCGAACGGCCCCCCGGCGTCTTCATCAGCCAGTCCGGTTCCGGCTACTATGGGAACCGGGGCGACGACGTGCTGACGGAGGATGCGCCGTCCGGAGACATCTTTATGTCGGCCGTCTGCCGGAAATGGGAGGAGGCGGCCCGCGGCGCACCCTCCCGGACAGTGATCACCCGGACCGGCATTGTCATGTCCCCGCGCGCCGGCGCCCTCCCGCGGCTGCTCGCGCCGCTGCGGCTCGGCCTCGGCGGCCCGCCGGGCAGCGGCCGCCAATGGTGGCCCTGGATCACGTTGGAGGACGAAGCGGCGGCCTTGGCCTTCCTGCTGGAGGCGCAGCTGTCCGGGCCGGTCAATCTCTGTGCTCCGGAACCGGCCCGGGCCGGCGACCTGGTGGCGGCCCTGGCGGCAGCGCTGGGCAGGCCGGCCCGTTTCCGGGTGCCGGAGCCGGTAATCACCGCGGTGCTCGGGGAATTGGCGGAGAACATTGTGCTGCCCAGCGCCCGGATGCTGCCGGCCCGGCTCCAGGCCGCGGGATTCGTTTTCAGGCAGCCGGCCGTGGCAGACCTCGCCCGCTGGGTGGCCGGCCAGCTGCACTGACGGCCGCGGCCGGCAGCCTGCCGTCAACCGCGCTCAACCATCGGGCGGCAGGACGGCGCTGACCAGCCAGCGCCCGTCCACATGCTCGAGCCTGACCTTCAGCCGCTGCTCCTTCGGTTCCGCCGCCTCCCGGACCAGCCCCGCCCGGCTGTGCTCCTGGAATGCCGACGTGGTCACCACGGCGGACAAAACCGCCGTGGTGCCGGAGGCTGCAGCCGGTTCCACGCTGCCGACCCCGGTTTCCAGCCCGCTCAACCAGTGGTCCCGGGCCAGCAGGGCGCCGATGATCTCCCGGTCCGCCGCCATCGCCGCCGAATCCGCCACATTGACGTCGTCAAGCAATCCGGTACTGCGCGTGCGGATGGCTTCGGTACGCAGCCAGGCCAGGCCGGCCAAGGCCGCGGCCGGGTCCCGGGAGGCCAATGCGGCACTGACCCTGCCCGGCACCGGACGGGCAGCAGGCACGGCCTGGCCGGAGGCGGCCGCCGCTGCCGCC
>NZ_JBHTML010000311.1:0-2738 GCF_042679445.1 Arthrobacter sp. GCM10027362 | reverse complement strand
TCGGCACCCCGACGCTCTTCGCGCCGGCCCGCTGCAGGAGCGAACGGACAATGAACTGGGCCCGCCCGGTCCCCCGGGTTTCCACCAGATCGTCAAAGGACTCGATCCATTCGGCAGTTTCGTCAGGATCGCGGTCCGGCAGCTGGCTTGTCAGCCCGCTGAGGATGTGCGAGGTGTCTTCTCCTGCGCTCACGTCCAACCTCTCCTAGGTGCAGATTGTGTCTGCGCGTTATATGGTCAACCGTCCCGGCGGGAATAGCCGCCGGGTGCGTCCGCTCCCGGATGCCGGGCCGTCGCTTGCAGGGGTCCGCCGCAGCCGGGTCCTGGCGCATGCGGACATTCCTGCTGCCACTCTATCCGTTAGCAGGGCCGGAATGTATCTGCATGACGCGGCCCGGTAGTACGGCGGGACTGATCTTGAAGCGGACGGATTTAGGGTGTTGGCTTGTAAGACAAATGTTGTCCACGACACGGGCACCGTATAAATTGCACTAAAGACCGTTCCATACAGGAGGAGCACAGTGAGCGAGGCCGAGGCCGCCGCGGTAGATAATGTGGCGGGCAAGTTGGGTTTCAAAGAGGGAGACCTGATCCAGGAGTTCGGCTACGACGACGACGTGGATTTCGATCTGCGCGACGACATCGAAGATCTTGTCGGCTCCGAGCTGCTCACCGAAGACGACCACGACGTGGTCGACGCCGTGATCCTGTGGTGGCGCGAGGGCGACGGGGACCTGGTGGACGCCCTGGTCGATGCGCTGACCACCCTCGACGAGGGCGGAATGGTCTGGGTCCTGACCCCCAAGCCCGGCCGCGACGGCTACGTCCCGCCGAACGAAATTCAGGAAGCGGCCCCCACCGCCGGGCTGCACGCAACTTCCTCGGCCGGAGTCTCCGATGACTGGGCGGCCACCCGACTCGTTAGCAAAAGGAACAAGTAACCCATGACGCTTCCTGCGATTGGCCAACCCGCGCCCGACTTCGAGCTGTCCAACCAGTTCGGCGAAACCATCCGGCTGTCGGACCTGCGGGGCGGCAACGTCGTCGTGGTGTTCTATCCCTTCGCCTTCTCCGGCATCTGCACCGGCGAACTCTGCGCCCTGCGCGATGACCTGGGCGTCTTCCGCGACGAGAACGCGCGTGTGCTGGCCGTGTCGGTGGACCATAAGTTCGCGCTGCGTGCCTTCGCCGAGCACGAAGGCTACGAGTTCGACCTGCTGGCGGATTTCTGGCCGCACGGCGGCGTGGCCAAGGCCTACGGGGTGTTCAACGAAACCTCCGGGATGGCCGGCCGCGGCACGTTCATCATTGATGCCGAGGGCATCCTGCGCCATGTCATCGAAAGCCCCCGCGCCCAGGCCCGGGACATCCAGGAGTACCACCGCGTCCTCAAGGAACTCTAAGCCAGGAACCGGCGTCCCCATGCCGCACAGCCAGCCCGACCATCAGCAGCAGGCGGAAGCGCCGGAGCTGCTTGACCGGGCGCTGGCACTGCTGGGCGGCGCCCGGCTGGCGGTGCTGACCGGTGCGGGCCTGAGCACGGATTCCGGCATTCCGGACTACCGCGGACCCACCTCGGTGCCGCGCACGCCCATGACCTACCAGCAGTTCGTCTCGGACCCGGCCCAGCGCCGCCGCTACTGGGCCCGCAACCACGCGGGCTGGCGGCACATGCACCGGGCCGAACCCAACGCCGGGCACTTCGCCGTTGCCCGCATGGAACACGCAGGCCTGCTGACGGGCCTGATCACCCAGAACGTGGACCGGCTGCATTCGGAGGCCGGCAGCCGGCACGTCATCGATCTGCATGGACGCTTCGACGAGGTCATCTGCCTCGGCTGCCGCAGCATCGTCAGCCGCTCCGCCCTCGCGGAGCGGCTTGAGGCGCTGAACCCCGGCTTCGCTGCCGGCCCGTCCGACGCCGGGGATGTGGCCCCGGATGCCGACGCCGACGTCGGTGCCACGGACAGCTTCGTGGTGGCGGACTGCCAGATATGCGGCGGGATGCTCAAGCCGCACTTCGTGTACTTCGGCGAGAACGTGCCCAAGGACCGAGTGGCGGCCGCCTACGCCTTGGTGGACCGGGCCGACGCCCTGCTGGTCGCGGGAACCTCGCTGACCGTCATGAGCGGGCTGCGGTTCGTCCGGCACGCCGCCAAGTCCTCCATGCCCGTGGTGATCATCAACCGCGGCAGCACGCGCGGAGACGAACTGGCGGCGGTCAAGATCGAGGCCGGGGTCTCCGAGACGCTGGGGACACTGGCCCGGGAGCTGCCGTCCAGGTTCGCGGCGGCGGGGCCGGCGGGTTAGGAAATCGGCCCCGCTATCGGATAGACTGAATCCTCGTGATGTTGCGGCGGATAACGCTCCGCGGTCCCGCCGAAAACATTGCGATGGGTCTTTAGCTCAGCTGGTAGAGCGCCACGTTTACACCGTGGATGTCATCGGTTCGATCCCGGTAGGACCCACCGCAGCAGGGCCCCGGCAACGGGGCCCTTGGCGTTTAAGGCACGGCGCCTGGGGCACCCGGTGAGGTCCCGCCGGCGGTTGGCGGCACGACAGGGCCTGTCCCACTCGCGCTAGGCTGGGGAGGGACGACGTCGGCCTTCGCAGGCCGTGCCCCGGAGCGTGCCGGGGCCGAGCACGAACAATGGAGATTCAATGACCGCACAAATCGGTGTGACCGGACTGGCCGTGATGGGTGCCAACCTGGCCCGCAACTTCGCCCGCAACGGCTA
>NZ_JBHTML010000310.1:0-2803 GCF_042679445.1 Arthrobacter sp. GCM10027362 | reverse complement strand
CGCGTTCGCCGCCGCACAGCGCACCCGGGAGGCCGGCGGCACGGTGGTGGCCACCGGCGGATGCTTCGACCTGCTGCACGCGGGGCACGCCCGCACCCTCGCGGCGGCGCGCAGCCTGGGGGACTGCCTCATTGTCTGCCTGAACTCGGATGCCTCCGTCCGCCGGCTCAAGGGGGAGCAGCGGCCCATCATGTCCCAGCAGGACCGGGCCGAACTGCTCGGTTCGCTCGAATGCGTGGACGGCGTGCTCATCTTCGACGAGGACACGCCGGAAGCCGCGCTGGACCGGCTCCGGCCGGACATCTGGGTCAAGGGCGGTGACTACAGCGTGGAGCAGTTGCCCGAGGCCGCCCTCGTCCGTTCCTGGGGCGGGCAGATCATGACCGTCCCGTACCACCCGGCGCGGTCGACCACCAGGCTGGCCGAGGCGCTGGCCAGGGTCGGCTGACCGGCCGAGCCACGCCCCAATAAACCCAGCCGAACTTAAACCCAGCCCAACGCAGTCAATCCGGAAGGCAAGGAATGAACACAGCAGCAGTTAACCCCGGTCGTGTCCTGGTTACCGGCGGAGGCTCCGGCCTCGGCGCCGCCGTCGCCGCGGCGGTCGCCGCGGCAGGGGGCACGCCCGTGGTCCTGGACCGTGACATCAGCCGCATCACCGGCATGAAGTGCCTGGAGGCCGACGTGGCGGACCGCCTGGCGGTCTCCGCGGCCGTGGATCAGGCCGCCCAGATGCTGGACGGGCTGGACGCCGTCGTCACCGCTGCCGGGATCGACCGCTGCGGCCGCCTGGAGGACGTTCCGGCGGAGGAATTCGAGCGCGTGATCGGCGTCAACCTGCTCGGCACCGTCTCCGTGGTCCGCGCCGCCCTGCCCTACCTGAAGGACTCGCACGGCCGCGTGGTCACGGTGGCGTCCACCCTGGCCCTGCGCGGGGTCTCCGATGCGACGGCCTACTGCGCCTCCAAATTCGGCGTGCTGGGCTTCAGCCGCGCGCTGGCCGCCGAGACCGCCGGACAGGTCGGGGTGACCACCCTGATCCCGGGCGGGATGAAGACGCACTTCTTCGACGACCGGCTGGAGCAGTACAAGCCGCAGGACGATTCCCGGCTCAACGACCCGGCACGGGTGGCGCAGGCGGTCCTTTTCGCCCTGTCCCAGCCCTCGGGCTGCGAGGTGCGCGAGATGCTCATCTGCCACGAAGAAGAAGGCTCGTGGCCGTAAGCTCCTGCACATCCGCGTAGACATCCGCCGGGGAGACCTGCGCCGTGAGCGGGAATTCGTGGTCACAGCGCCGCGCATTCCAGCCCACCTGGGTGACATCCACCCCGCAGACGGGACAGTGGGTGACCCAGCCCAGGTGGATCCGGTGCAGCGTCCGGCCCGGCGCTCCGGCCATGATCATGTTGCCCACCCAGTAGATCCCGACGGTGGGCGTGCCGACCGCCTGGGCCAGGTGCCGCGGGCCGCTGTCGTTGGCGACCACCACGTCGGCGGCCCGCAGCAGGGCGGCCAGCTCCCGCAGGTCCAGCTGCCCGGCCACGGAACGGATCCTGCCGCCGTCGGCCATCCCTGCGGCGAGGCGGACCACGGTTCCGGCGAGCTCCGCCTCGCCGGCATCGCCGATCACCAGCACCTGGCTGCCGTCCTGCGCCGCCTTCGCGGCGACCTCCGCGAACGATGGGGCCGGCCAGCGCCGGCGCTGATCGGAGGCGCCGGGGTGGACAACCACCAGGGACTCGCTGCCCGGCTGCAGCAGGGGACTGATCCGGGCTGCTTCCGCGGGCGTGACTTCCAGCCGGTGCTGCAGGGACACCGGCCGGGCCCCGGCCAGCCCCACCACCTCCAGCGCCCGGAGCACCTCGTTCTGGTAGTACACGTAGGGGATGCTCCGCTCCAGCGGCTGCGCATCCGGAGTGCGGGTGCCGATGCTATGGCGGGCGTCCAGGCCCAGCAGGAACGGGTTGGAAAACCGCCCGCCGCCGTGCAGTTGGACGGCCAGGTCGAAGCCCCGGCTGCGCATGCGCTCGAAGAAGGCTGCCTGCGCCGGCGGGTCCTCGGGTCCGGGGCGGACCCCGTGGGCAAAGGGAAGCACCTCCACCCGGTCCACCGGGCCGGGGAACCCGTCCAGCAGCGCCGCATGCATCGGGGTGCCGAGCAGGGTGATCTCCGCCCCCGGGTAGGCGGCGGCCAGGGCATCCACCGCCGGCATGGCGAACATTAGGTCGCCCAGCCCGCCCCCGCGCAGCACGGCGACCCGCCGGACGCCCTCGAAGGGTTCCAGGACCGGACCCACGGCGGTACCGGTGACCGCAGCGCCGCCGAATGCCGCCGTGCCGAATTCCGTCCGGTCTCGCTGATCCATTCCAACCTCCTGAGATTTGGCGCTCCTGCCGGGCGGGCCGCAGCTACCCGGACTTTCACCCTAAGAGATCAGGGCGCTCCCGCAAAGATTCGGATCCGGGGCCCGCCGTTGTCTAAGCCGGGGCGCAACGGGGTAAGTAAGGAATGCAGCCGCCGGCGCCTCCGCGCTGCCGGCGAGGCAGGACCAGCCAGAGAACAACCGGACCCGTGCCGCACCGCGGCAGGCTGGATGGGTCCCTTACCCCCGGGAGCCAGATGAACCCGCTCACCGACCTTCGCACCGACGGCGTGGATTCGGCCGTCACCATCCACGACCCCCGGGACGGAACCCTGGTGGGCTCCGTGCCGTCGTCCAGCCCCGGGCAGGTCGCGGAGGCCCTGGCCGCGGCGCGTGCCGCCCAGCCGGACTGGGCAGCGACGGACCCGGCCGAACGCGGCC
>NZ_JBHTML010000309.1:0-2820 GCF_042679445.1 Arthrobacter sp. GCM10027362 | reverse complement strand
CGGCGCCGGACGCGCCCGCAAGGAGGACCCGGTGCAGGCCGGCGCCGGGGTGCGCCTGCATGCCAAGCCGGGGGCCGTGGTGCGCGCCGGCGAACCGCTCATGACGCTGCACACCGATACCCCCGAACGGTTCGAGCGGGCCCGGGAAGCCCTGGCCCACGCCGTTCTCATCGGCCCGGAAGGGGACCGGCCGGACCAGCGCCTGGTCATCGGCCGCATTGCCGGCTGAGCCGCCCGGCGCGGCCGCTTAATCAACCTGATGGACCAAGCGGCTTCCGGCCGCCGGCACCATTTCCGGCGTGGCAACGTTGGAACAGGCAACCGGCGGACAGGATAAACACGTGCAGGCACTCATGGACGCAATCAACGTCTTCATCGTCGATGCGGCGGGCCAATGGTGGGTTTATCCGCTGTTGTTCGTCCTGTGCACGGTGGACGGCTTCTTCCCGCCGCTGCCGAGCGAGTCCGTGGTGGTGGCGCTGGCGGCGGTTGCCGTCTCCGCCGGAGTGCCCAACATGTGGCTGGTGGTGCTGGTCGCCGCGCTCGGAGCCATTGCCGGGGACAACATTGCGTACGCGATCGGCCGGGCAATCGGTACCGAGCGCTTCGCCTGGATGCGCCGGCCCCGGGTGGCCGCGTCCTTCGCCTGGGCCCGGCGCGGCCTGGAGCATCGCGGCGCCGTGCTGATCCTCAGCGCCAGGTATATTCCGGTGGGCCGGGTGGCGGTGAACATGACCGCCGGCGCCACCGGCTACAGCCGGCGCCGTTTTGTCCCCTTCACCCTCCTGGCCGGAGTTTCCTGGGCCCTGTACTCCGCGGCCGTCGGCACGCTGGCCGGACAGTGGGTCAGCGACAACCACCTGGTGGCCGTGGTGCTGTCGGTGGCCATCGCCATGCTCCTGGGCCTGCTGGTGGACTATCTCCTCAAGCTCGGCGGCAGGCTGCAGCGGGCCAAGCTGCGCCGCCAGCTGCGCGCCCGGATGGCAGCGAATCGTCCGGCCGGCACCGGGCCGCGGCCGGGGCGCGAACTGGCCGATGTCCGGCCCGATGCGGGCCCGGATGCCCTGCCGTAAGGTGGTGGCTGTGACTGAGCCTATTTACTCTGCTGCATTTTCCGCGGACCGCACGGCCGACATTGACATCGATTTCCGCAGCCTGCCCAAGGTCTCCCTGCACGACCATCTCGACGGCGGACTGCGGCCGGCGACCATTATCGAACTGGCCGCCGAAGTCGGCCACGAACTGCCCTCCACCGATGCGGTGGCCCTGGGGGAGTGGTTCCGCGAATCCGCCGATTCCGGCTCGCTGGTCCGCTACCTGGAGACGTTCGACCACACGGTCGCGGTCATGCAGACCAAGGAGGCGCTCTTCCGCGTCGCCAAGGAATTCGTGGAGGACCTGGCCGACGACGGCGTGGTCTACGGCGAGGTGCGCTGGGCGCCCGAGCAGCACCTGTCCCGCGGCCTGACGCTGGATGAGGCCGTCGAGGCGGTGCAGGCGGGCCTGGACGCCGGCGTCGAGGCGGTGGCCGAAACCGGCTGGCCGATCCAGGTGGGCCAGCTGATTACCGCCATGCGGCACGCGGACCGGGGCCAGGAAATCGCCGAACTGGCCCTGCGCCACCGGGACAAGGGCGCGGTCGGGTTCGACATTGCCGGTGCCGAGGACGGCTTCCCGCCGGCCCGGTTCAAGGACGCCTTCACCTACCTGGCCGAGAACCAGTTCCCGGTGACCATCCACGCCGGAGAGGCGGCCGGAGTGGACAGCATTGTGGATGCGCTGGTGAACGGCCGGGCCCTGCGCCTGGGGCACGGCGTGCGCATTGCCGAAGACATCCGGGTGGACTTCACCCCCGAAGCCGGCGACGCGCAGGACGGCGCGGCTGCCGCCGGCGAGGACGGGCAGGGCCTGGCCATGGTCACCCTGGGCCGCGTGGCCGCGTGGGTGAGGGACCGGGGCATCCCGCTGGAGTGCAGCCCGTCCTCGAACCTGCAGACCGGGGCCATTGCCCCCTTTGGCGAGGGCATCGAGAGCCATCCCTTCGACCTGCTCTACCAGACCGGCTTCAAGGTCACCATCAACGTGGACAACCGCCTGATGAGCGGCGTGACGCTCTCGGACGAGTACGAACTGCTGGTGGAAACCTTCGACTACGACCTGGACGACCTGCTGGAGATCACGCTGAACGCCGCCGAGGCGGCGTTCCTGCCGCTGGAGGAACGCGAGGCGTTGGTGGACTACATCACCGAGGGCTTCCAGGCCCACCCGTGATGGCGGTTCGCCCGGGAGGACTGTGGCCATGACGACGACGGCCGTGGCACGCCTGCTCGAGGTGGTCGCGCAGCTGCGCGAGCACTGCCTGTGGACGCGGGCGCTGACGCACGAATCGCTGGTCGGGTACCTGATCGAGGAGGCGCACGAGCTGGCCGACACGATCGGGGCCGGCCGGGCAGGCCCGGCGCCTGCCGGCCTGGACGTCCAGGAGCTGAAGGGCGAACTGGCGGACGTACTGTACCAGGTGGTGCTGCATGCGCGGCTGCAGGAAGAGCAGGGCCGGTTCTCCTTCGAGGATGTCGCGGCCCACCTGACCGAGAAGCTCATCCGGCGCAACCGCCATGTGTTCCGCCCGGACGGGACACTGCGGGGGAGCTTCCCGGCCACGCTCGAGGAGATCGAGCGCAGCTATGACGCGGTGAAGGCGGCCGAGCGCCCGGACCGGGCCGGCCCCTTCGCGGGCGTTCCGGCATCCCTGCCTGCGCTGACGCTGGCCGCGAAGACGCTCGACCGCGCCCGGCGTGCCTCCCCGGTGGCTGGCCGGGG
>NZ_JBHTML010000308.1:0-2886 GCF_042679445.1 Arthrobacter sp. GCM10027362 | reverse complement strand
CGACCTCAGGGCGACGGTCGCAGCCGCAGCGGCCGTCGGGGTCGCGCCTGCCGCTGCCATCAACGCGGACCTCGTGGCCGAGGCTACGCGTTCCGCCGTCCGGGCACGGACGGGCGCCTTCCCCCGCGCCATCGAGGAACGCACCGCGTGAAAACATCCGGCGGCCTGAACGGGCGCCGCAACCAACGCCAAGGGCGCACCTGCACGGTCCGGACCTGCCCGCCGCCGCGCGGGACGGGCCGTTGCCAGTCGCTGACCTGCACACTGCTGGAAAAGGCCCCCACTCCCCCGCCGCACAAGTAGTACCCTTCCACAACGGATCAGAGCAGGCCGCGGACGGGGATGGCATGCCCCGCCGGCCGCCCTGCAGCAGCCGGTTGGGCAGCGGGCGGACCGACAATCCGCCGGGCCACCGTTTCACGTGGAACGTGATCTCCTCCCCCGCCCGTGCGGGCAGCCGGCGAAAACGGGCGGTCCGGCCGTGCGCACGCGGGCGGGCGGAACGACTCGAAGGCCGCGCCTGGTCCGGCGGCAAACCGCGGGTACCCTCCGGATTCGGTTTCACGTGGAACACCTGCACAGGCATTGCCGGCGCGGAGCCTGGAAAGAACGGGAAAGGGGCCCGGCCGTCGTGAACTGCTCCCCGGAAGTTGGACTGAGAAATTCAGTTCCGGCTCCCGGGAGCAGTTTTATGGGTGCAGGTAGTTCATTATTCGAGGATCAGCGCCGGGCCGCTGCAGCGTGGTTTGAGAAAGGCCTTGCAGATACGGCGACAGCCACCTTGCCGGGCGTGTCTCGCCGGCCTGTCTTCGCCTGCGTTGCTGAGAACGTGGGTGCGTGCGTATCGGCGCGAGGGCGCGGACGCATTGCCCGAAGCCTAAAGGCAGACCCCGGAAGCCCGAGGCTCCGCCGCCGGAGGAGACATCCGAGCTGGAGCGGCTGCGCCGGAAGAACGAGCGGTTGCGGGCAGAAGCGGCCTACCTGGGAAAATTGCGGGCCCCGAGGGCCCAAAAACAACGGTGAAGGTCCAGGCTCTCATCGCCCTCAAGGCCGGCTTCCCGCTTCCGCTTCTGCCGCAGGTCTGGGGTCTTGCCCGATCAACGTTCCTTTATCCCCAGGCCCGGCTCCAGGCCCCTGACCCGCAAGAGACACTCAAGTCCGCCGTGATGGACATCTTCACGCAGAACCATGGCCGGTACGGGCACCGCCGCGTGCATACGGAACTGCTCAGGCAAGGCTGGACGATCGCGAAGAAGACCGTGCTGAAGCTGATGCGGGCACCCGGGCTGGGCTGCAAGGTCCGGCGGAGGAAACGCCACGCCTCCTACCAGGGCGGGCAGGGCACCGTTGTGCCAAACCTGCCGGACCGGGAGTTCGACACTGGTGCCCCGAACCGCAAGTGGGTGACCGACGTGACCGGGTCCAGCGTCGCAGACCGGAAGCTCTACCTCGCACCGGTCATGGACCTCTTCGACCGGCAGATCATCTCCCATGCCATCGGCACGTCCCCGAACCTGGCGCTCACCAACGATTCCCTGCGTGAGGCTCTGGCCGGGCTGCAGCCCGGCCGGCAGCCGCTCATGCATTCGGATCAGGGTTTCCAGTACCGGCACGCCTCCTGGCGCACCCTCCTGGCGGATGCCGGCGCGGTCCAATCAATGTCCTGCAGGGGCAACTGCTACGACAACGCCGTGATGGAGAACTTTTTCGGCCACCTCAAGGAAGAGCTCTTTCACCGCGGCAGGTTCATCAGCACCGACGCTCCGGCAGCACAACTGAACAACTACATCCACTGGGACAACACCAAAAGGATCTCGACAAACCTCGAGGGCCCGAGCCCGGTGCAATACCGTGCCCAGGCCCTCGCGGCTTAGGATCTTATTTGGCCAGTCCAACTTTCGGACCCCAGTTCATCGGCCGGGCCCCTTTCCCGGGTCTTTCCCATGAAACCACGGGCGCCGGTGCTCCCGAGCGCCCGTTAGTCAGTTCGACGAACCCGGACTGAGCACATCCATGATGCGGTTCAGGTCCTCCACGCTGGCGAATTCGATGCTGACCCGGCCCTTGCGCGCCCCCAACGTGATTTTTACGTTGGTATCCAGCCGGTCGGCCAGGGAACTGGCCAGATAGTCCAGCCGCTCGTGCCGGCCGCTGTCCTTGGGCTTGCTTTCCCGCGCCGGACGTGACGTTCCGCCGCTCAGGGCCACCGCCTCCTCCGTGCTGCGCACGGACAGGCCTTCGGCCACGATGCGCTGGGCGAGCTTCTCCATCTCGGCGGCATCGCTCAGGCCCAGCAAGGCCCGGGCATGGCCGGCCGTCAGGACGCCGGCGGCAACGCGGCGCTGCACCAGCGGCGGAAGCTTCATCAGCCGGATGGTGTTGGAAATCTGCGGGCGCGACCTGCCGATCCGCTCGGCCAGCTCGTCATGGGTGCAGCCGAAATCTTCCAGCAGCTGCTGGTAGGCGGCCGCTTCTTCCAGCGGGTTCAGCTGGCTGCGGTGCAGGTTCTCCAGCAGCGCGTCGCGGAGCAGGTCATCGTCCGAGGTAGACCGGATGATCGCCGGCACGGCCACCAGCCCCGCGGCCTGGGCCGCACGCCAGCGCCGCTCGCCCATGACCAGCTCGTACTGGTGGTTGTCGGACCCGCTGGACGGACGGACGACGACCGGCTGCAGGATGCCGATCTCGCGCACGGAGTGCACCAGCTCGGCCATGTCCTCTTCGTCGAAGACGGTGCGCGGCTGCTTGCGGTTGGGCTGGATCGAGCCGACGGGCAGCTCGGCGAAGGCGGCCCCGGGCACGGGCATCAGCGCAGCCTCGGCGGAAGCCTCGCCGGCAGGTGCGCCGGCGAGGTCCGGGGCCTCCTGGCCGCCGGCCGGCTTGCCC
>NZ_JBHTML010000307.1:0-2899 GCF_042679445.1 Arthrobacter sp. GCM10027362 | reverse complement strand
CAGGTGCCGCCGGAGCCGGCTTGGCTGCCGGGGCTTCCTGGCGGACACCGGGCTTCGGGGCGGCCGGAGCCGGCCGCGGGACAGCCTGCGGCGCGGGAGCGGATGCCGGCTTGGACTGGCCGGCCGGGAAGGCGTCGCGAAGCTTCTTCACAACGGGGGCCTCGATGGTGG
Source organism: Arthrobacter sp. GCM10027362 (assembly GCF_042679445.1). Taxonomy (NCBI): domain Bacteria; kingdom Bacillati; phylum Actinomycetota; class Actinomycetes; order Micrococcales; family Micrococcaceae; genus Arthrobacter; species Arthrobacter sp. GCM10027362. The sequence goes on along the minus strand of NZ_JBHTML010000307.1, from coordinate 2,728 downwards.
ACGAGGCGGAGCGGACGAATTCGCCCAGTTCCTGCAGTTTGGCAACTGCATCTTTCGAGGTAATACCGAGCTCCTTGGCGAGCTCGTGTACGCGGACCTTGGCCACATTTCTCCTGTCTCGGTCCGCACCGAGGCAGGCCTGCCGGGTACGAACCGTCTAATTCCTATTGCGGCCAGGTACGGCGTGCACTCGGCACGCCACAGTCCAGCCGGGGGCGGCGCACAACAGAGTCATCGTTGGGCGCTCATCGCTTGGCACTCATCGGGTTTCCATCGGTTTTCTGACCCGCTTTCAGGTTGGATGTTGATTGCGCGTGGAAGTAGCTTTCCACGGCACGGCTGTCGACATTGGCTTTGAAAGCCCTGCCGAACGCCCGCCGCTTCACGGCCAATGCCATGCAGTCCGGATCGGGATGCAGCCACGCACCCCGGCCGGTCAGGCGGCGGCCTTCGTCCACGACGACGGCGCTGGCGCCGTCCGCCGCTGTGACAACCAGCCGCAGCAAATCGGCCTGATCATCCCGGCGCCGGCAACCAATGCAGGTCCGCTGCGGCATAACCGCAGCCCGGACCGGTTTTTGCGCGTCGGGAAAACTGGCCATGGATATTCTACCGCCTACAGTGCCCGGGCCACGAACCGGGGACCTGCGGGCCGTCCGATTCAACCGCGGGCGGCCGCAGCATCGGAGACGATGTCGATCCGCCAGCCGGTCAGTTTCGCGGCCAGGCGGGCGTTCTGCCCCTCCTTGCCGATCGCCAGCGACAGCTGGTAGTCGGGCACCACCACGCGGGCGGAGCGGGCATCGGCGTCGGTGATCGTCACGGCGGTGACGCGCGAGGGCGAGAGGGCATTGGCGATGAAAGTTGCCGGATCGTCGCTGTAGTCCACGATGTCGATCTTCTCGTCATTGAGCTCGGTCATTACGGCGCGCACGCGCGATCCCATTTCCCCGATGCACGCGCCCTTGGCGTTCAGTCCGGGCACCTTGGTGCGCACGGCGATTTTGGTGCGGTGCCCGGCCTCGCGGGCCAGCGCCACGATCTCCACCGAGCCGTCGGCGATTTCCGGAACTTCCAGCTCGAACAGCTTGCGGACCAGGCCCGGGTGGGAGCGCGAGAGCGTGATCGACGGGCCCTTCAGGCCACGGTGCACGTCCACCACGTAGGCGCGCAGCCGGGTGCCGTGCCGGTAGCTCTCCCCCGGCACCTGTTCCGGCGGCGGCAGCAGCGCCTCCACCGTGCCCAGGTCCACCTGGACCATGTTCGGGTTGTGGCCCTGCTGGATCAGGCCCGAGACCAGTTCGCCTTCCTTGCCCCGGAAGGCGCCGAGGACGTTGTCGTCCTCGGCATCGCGCAGCCGCTGCAGGATGATCTGGCGGGCGGTGGAGGCCGCGATCCGGCCGAAGCCGTTGGGCGTGTCGTCGAATTCGCCCACCACCGTGCCGTCCTCGTCGATTTCCGAGGCCCAGATGGTCACATGGCCGCTCTTCCGGTCCAGCTCGGCCCGGGCCTGCTGGATGGAACCGGGCGTCTTGTGGTAGGCCACCAGCAGCGCCTGCTCGATGGTGGGAATGAGCAGGTCCAGGGGGATCTCGCGTTCGCGTTCCAACAACCGCAGCGCGCTCATGTCGATATCCATGTCAGGCCTCCTCATTCTCAAGATCCGCTGTGGCAGCGCGTTCTTCGGCCGCGGCCAGTTCCTCGTCCAGATGCGTGAATTCTATTTCCACTTTGCCCGATCGGATATTGCCGAAGGGGATCCGCACCGGGTCCCCCGGCTTGGCTTTCATGCCCTTCTTGGCGGGAAGGTCCGGACGTACGGTGACGGCGTCCTCCTCCACGGACAGCACGCGGCCGGTGACGTCCTCGCCCTGCCTCAGGCGCACCCTGACCATGCGGCCGAGATTGCGGCGCCAGTGCCGCGGCTCGGTCAGCGGCCGGGCCAGCCCCGGCGAGGAAACTTCGAGCTCGTAGGGGCGTCCGGTATCTGCCGGGTCGGCATCCAGGGCCTGGGACAAGCTCCGGGAGACCTCGGAAATCAGGTCCAGGCTCACGCCGCCGGCCTCGTCCTCGGGCAGGTCCACGGTCACATGCACCGTACGCTGCGAGCCGGCGATCCGGATGTCGACGCCTTCGAGGTAGAGGTTGCTGGCCGCTACCGTCGGCGCCAGATATTCTGCCAGCCGGGCCGCCTCTGCCTGAACATCGGTCCCGGACTGCCTCCCGGATTTGAACATGCCGGAATGATCGGGCCGATCCGCCATAGCTGCCTCCCGCTAAATATTATTGATGTAGCTACTACATTAGCGACAATCCCGTGCCGCCGTTGCCAACGCGTTGCCGCCGGGCGGCTGCCGGCCGGCGGGCATGTGCGCAGGGACCGGGGCCCATGACATCATCGACTGTTGTGAAATCGAGAGCACAGCCGAGGGCCAGGCCGCAGGCACAACGGAGCAAATCCTCCGGCGCCGGACGTGCCACCGGCCGGACCCTGCTGCTGCTGCTCGCCGGCGCGCTGGTCATCGGCCTCGGCACCGTCGTCAGCGATCCGGACAGCCGCACGGCTCCGGCCGACACCACCGAGCAGGCCCGGCGCCAGGCCCTGGCGCAGCTGCAGGACCTGGCCGCGGACTTCGATGCCCTCGCCGCAGCCCGCGGCGGGGACATCCTCGCGGACACGTCCGCGCTGCTGACCCGCCAGGCGCAGCTGTTCGCGCTGGAAACGGAA
>NZ_JBHTML010000306.1:0-2905 GCF_042679445.1 Arthrobacter sp. GCM10027362 | reverse complement strand
CTTCGCCGCTGCGGCCTTGGCCGCGGCCGGCAGCGCGGCCAGGATCCGGTCCATCGCGGCGTCGTCGTGCGCCGAGGAGAGGAACCAGGCCTCGAAGACCGACGGCGGCAGATAGACCCCGGCGTCGAGCATGGCGTGGAAGAACGGACCGTAACGGAAGGCCTCCTGGACCTGCGCGTCCGCGTAGTTGCGCACCCCGCGGGCGGAGGTGCCGAAGGCGACGCTGAAGAGGTTGCCGGCGCGCTGGATGCTGTGGTCCACCCCTTCCGCGGCCAGGGCGTCGGAGACCGCACCGGAGAGCTGCACGGAACGCTTGTCGATAAACTCGTAGACCTCCGGCGTGGCATGCGTCAGCGTGGCCACGCCTGCGGCCATCGCGACCGGATTGCCCGAGAGCGTGCCGGCCTGGTAGACCGGGCCTACCGGGGCGAGATAGTCCATCACCTCGGCGCGTCCGCCCAGTGCGGCCACCGGCATGCCGCCCCCGATCACCTTGCCGAAGGTCATCAGGTCGGGCCGGAAGGGGTCGGACGAGCCGGCCGCGCCGCCGGTCAGCCCCCAGTAGCCGGCGTAGCCGGTGCGGAACCCGGTGAGCACCTCGTCGAAGATCAGCAGCGCACCGTGCTCGGCGGTGATCCGGGAGAGTGCGGCATTGAAGCCCGCGTCCGGTTCCACCACGCCCATGTTCGCCGGCGCGGCCTCGGTGATCACGGCGGCGATGTCCTGGCCGCGGGCGGCAAAGGCTTCCTGAACCGCGGCGAGGTCGTTGTAGGGCAGCACCAGGGTCTCCGCCGCGGTGGCCGCGGTGACGCCGGCGGAACCCGGCAGTGCCAGGGTCGCCACGCCGGAACCGGCGGCAGCCAGCAGTCCGTCCAAGTGGCCGTGGTAGCAGCCGGCGAACTTGATCACGAGGTTGCGTCCGGTGAAGCCGCGGGCGAGCCGCACGGCCGTCATGGTCGCTTCGGTGCCGGTGGAGACCATGCGCAGGCGCTCGACGGCGCCGACGCGGCCGGTAATCAGTTCGGCCAGCTCGGACTCGGCCGGGGTGGAGGCGCCGAAGGACAGCCCCCGGTCCACCGCGGCGTGGACGGCGGCCAGCACCTCGGGGTGGGCGTGGCCCAACAGCGCCGGCCCCCAGGAGCAGACGAGGTCCGCATATTCACGGCCGTCCGCATCGGTCAGGTAGGGGCCGCGGCCGGAGACCATGAACGGGGGCGTCCCGCCCACGGAGCCAAAGGCCCGCACGGGCGAGTTGACCCCGCCCGGCATCAGGGCGCGGGCGCGCTGGAACAGCTCTTCGGAAGAAGTCACGGAGGATCCTTTCAGGGAGTAACCAGGGATGACCGGCAGCAGGCGGCCGGGATGCTCAGGCCTTGAGCCACTGGGCGATGTCGGCCGCCCAGTAGGTAAGCACCATGTCCGCTCCGGCGCGGCGGATGCCCAGCACGGACTCCAGCACGGCCGCTTTCCGGTCGATCCAGCCATTGGCGGCGGCGGCCTCGATCATCGCGTACTCGCCGGAGATCTGGTATGCGGCCACCGGTACCGGGGACATGGCTGCGACGTCGGCGACGATGTCCAGGTAGCTCATGGCCGGCTTGACCATGATCATGTCCGCGCCCTCACCGAGGTCCAGCTCGACCTCCAGCAGGGCCTCGCGCCGGTTCGCCGGGTCCATCTGGTAGGTGCGGCGGTCCCCGGTCAGCTGGGAGTCCACCGCCTCGCGGAAGGGGCCGTAGAACGCCGAGGAGTACTTGGCCGCGTAGGCCAGCACCGATGTCTGCTGGTAGCCGGCCTCGTCCAGGGCCTGCCGGATCACCGCCACCTGCCCGTCCATCATGCCGGACGGACCCAGCACATCGGCGCCCGCCTCGGCCTGGGCTACCGCCATTTTGGCGTAGATTTCCAAGGTGGCGTCATTATCCACGCTGCCGTCGGCGGCCAGCACGCCGCAGTGGCCGTGGTCGGTGAACTCGTCCAGGCAGACATCGCCCATGACCACCAGGTCCGCCCCGACCTCGGCCTTCACGTCCCGGATGGCCTTGTTGAGCACCCCGTCCGGGTCCAGGCCCGCTGTTCCGGTGGCATCACGGGTGGCGGGAACGCCGAAGAGCATAATGCCGCCCAGGCCCAGCTCCGCAGCCTCCACCGCGGCCCGTTTGAGGGTGTCCGTGGTGTGCTGGACGACGCCGGGCATGGACTGCAGCGACACCGGTTCGCCGATACCCTCGCGGATGAAGGCCGGCAGGATCAGCTGCGAGGCCTGCAGGCTGGTTTCGGCGGTCAGGCGGCGCAGTGCGGGGGTGGCACGGAGCCGGCGCGGGCGGTGATGGGGAAAACTCATGATGGTCCTCTGTTCGGTTCTGGCTGCTCGCCTGTGTGCTGGTTTGCGGGCCGGCACAGCGCCGTGGCCAGGGCGTCGGCGATGCCCGCCGGGGTCGGCACGGCCGCGACCGCCGCGATGTCCAGCCCCAGTTCCGCGGCTTCGCGTGCGGTGCTGTTGCCGATCGCCACCAGCAGCACTCCGGCCGGCAGTGCCGGGGCAACCGCGTGCAGCCGGCGAACCACGCTCGGGGAGGTCAGGACGACGGCGCCGATGCCCCCGTCCGCCGCGGCCCGGGTGAAGTCCGCCACGGAGATCTCCCCCGGTTCCGCCGCGGCGCGGCCGGTTCCGGAAGCGGGAGCCAGCACGGCGGTCAGCCGCCGCTCCGGCCGGGCCGGATAGTCCACCGTGTGGTAGGCCGTCACGGCACGGACCTGCCAGCCCTTGGCCGCCAGCCCTTCCTCGATGGTTGCCGCGGCAATGTCCGCCTGCGGCAGCAGCACCGGGCCGGCCGGGGCCGGATCCGTGCCGGCCCGGAGCGGCCACGCCGCGACCAGTCCGACGGCGTCCATGCTGGCCTCC
>NZ_JBHTML010000305.1:0-2908 GCF_042679445.1 Arthrobacter sp. GCM10027362 | reverse complement strand
GGTGCGGCTCGCCGCCCGGGTGGATGCCCGGCGGCCGCCGGAGCCAGGCACCACGGTGCGGCTGCTGCCGCGGGCGGACCGGGTGCACCTCTTCGACCCCCGCACCGGCCTGCGCCTCGGCTGACCCCGGCAACATGGGGCAGCCATTGCGCCTCGCCGGGGTAAAGCGGGCAGCAGTTGTCGTCGCTTGACAATAATTGCCCGCCGGCACGGCGGACCTCCGGAGCCGCCCGTCTAGGATGGGAACCGATGAAGAACGGCCCCGCCGCGAACTGGCATGACGAGCCCACCGACTTCGGCCAGATGGGCAGGCTCCCGCGCGGCTTCGACATGCCGCCGGCCATCGGGGCGCTGAACATCACCTCGGCCACCACGGACGAGCAGCTGCTGGACCTGCCCTGGCATCTGGCGCTCGAGCAGTGGCCGGTGGCCAGCCTGGCCGTGCTCCCCCGCGGGCTCTCCCGGCACATTGTCCGCTTTGCGCACCTGTCCGGTTCGGTCATCGCGGTCAAGGAGACCGGCGAGCATGCGGCCCGCCACGAGTATCACATGCTGCGCAAGCTCCAGCGCCTGGACGTGCCCTGCGTGGAGCCGCTGGCGGTGATCACCGGCCGCCGCACGCCCGGGGGCGCGGAGCTGGATCCGGTGCTGGTCACCCGGCACCTGCGGTTCTCCCTGCCCTACCGGGCGCTGTTCTCCCAGACCCTGCGCGAGCAGACCCTCACCCGCCTGATCGATGCGCAGGCCCTGCTGCTGGTCCGGCTGCACCTGGCGGGCTTCTACTGGGGCGATGTGTCCTTGTCCAATACCCTCTTCCGCCGCGACGCCGGGGCCTTCGCCGCCTACCTGGTGGACGCGGAAACCGGCGAGCTCTACCCGGAGCTGTCCACCGGCCAGCGCGAATACGACCTCGAAATAGCCCGGGTGAACATCGCCGGAGAGCTGATGGACCTGCACGAAGGCGGGCTGATCGAGGAAAAGATCGATCCGCTGGCCACCAGCGAGCGCATCATGGACATCTACCGCAAGCTCTGGGCGGAGCTGACCGCGCAGGAATCCTTCGACCTGGGTGAGCGCTGGCGGGTCAATGCGCGCATCCGCCGGCTCAATGAGCTCGGCTTCGACGTCGAGGAGTTCACCATCAAGACCACGGCCGACGGCTCCGCTATCCAGCTGCAGCCCAAGGTCGTCGATGCCGGCCACCACCAGCGCCGGCTGCTCGAGCTGACCGGCATTGATGCCGAGGAGAACCAGGCGCGGCGGCTGCTCAACGACATGGACGCCTACCGCGCGGACAACCATCCGGACCTGGACCAGGAGTTCAGCGCGCATTCCTGGGTCCGGCATGTCTTCGAACCGGTGGTGCGTGCCATCCCGCGCGAGCTGCAGGGCAAACTGGAGCCGGCCGAGGTGGTGCACCAGCTGCTCGAGCACCGCTGGTACCTCTCCGAAGACCAGAAGCGCAACGTGCCCCTGGCCGAGGCGGTCCAGTCCTACATCGACACCGTGCTGCGCCACCGCCGGGACGAGGCCGCCATCCTGCTGCAGGAGGATGTCCGCAGCCCGGACGCGGCAGAGCCCGGAGCCGTGGCCGGATAGAGCCCGGCCGGCCCGTCCCGGCGGCGCATCGCCACCCCGTGCCGGCCGGTTTTTGCCGCCACGCCGCATCTATCGGCCGGTTTTTCTCCGGCAGCTGCAGCTACTGAGCGGTTTCCGCCGAGCGGGAGAAGACGGCAACCAGGAAGTCCGAGTCCGGCCGGAACGGGCGCAGGTCCCAGGTGGCCAGCGTCAAGTCCGCCGCCAGTCCCGCCGCCGCGGCGTCGTCCAGGAACGTCCCGAAATCGTAGCCGCGGCCGGCGCCGAACCCGGTCACCAGCCGGCCGTCCGGGCGCAGGTGCGCCGCCAGCCGCGCCAGGACCGCCTGCTGCGTCCCGGGAGCCAGGAAGGTCAGCACGTTGCCGGCGCTGACGATCAGGTCGAAGCCTTCCGCGATGCCGCCTGCCGGCAGGTCGAATTCGGCCAGGTCCCCGACCAGCCAGGTGACGTCCGGGTGGTCCTTGCGTGCGGCGTCGATCAGTTCCGGGTCGACGTCCACGCCCACCACGTCATGCCCGCGGGCGGCCAGCGCCCCGCCCACCCGCCCGGGCCCGCAGCCGGCGTCGAGGATCCGGCTGCCGCGCGCCGCCATCGCGTCGATCAGCCGCGCCTCGCCGTCGAGGTCCGCTCCTTCGCGCCGCATTGCCTCGAAGCGGTTGATGTACCAGGCCGAATGGCCGGGGTTCTTGCGCTTCTGCGCCTCCCACAAGGTTTCTTTTCGCACAGCCCCAGCCTACGCCCGCCGGAGCCCGCCCGCTGCGGCGGGCACCGAGGGCGCCAATGTGCCGAGGGCGCCAATGTGCCGAAAAACACTGTCTGACTCCCGGCTTTTCGGACCGGAACGGCCCTGGCCGTGGGCTATGATGGGGCGCTGCAATACCGAATTTCCGCCGAAGCATCAGGAGTTTACAACCCTCATGGCAACCGATTACGACGCGCCGCGCAATAAGGACGACGAGCAGGGACACGAGTCGCTGGAGGCGCTGAAGTCCCAGCGCGGCGGGGCGCAGACCGCCCTGATCGATGTCGAAGACGGCGATACCGCCGAAGGTATCGACCTGCCCGGCGCAGACCTTTCGGGCGAGGAACTGGTGGTCCAGGTCGTCCCGCCGCGCGAGGACGAATTCACCTGCTCCTCCTGCTTCCTGGTCCGCCACCGCTCCCAGATTGCGCGCGAGGGCAAGGGCGGCCTGTACTGCCGCGACTGCGAAGGCTAGGGTTCACGCCCCTGCAGCGCCGTGGCCGGCCAGAGCACTTCGGTGTCCGGCCACGGTGCGGCGCCGCGGGCCGGCCGCCGGCGCGCGGCCCCGCC
>NZ_JBHTML010000304.1:0-2911 GCF_042679445.1 Arthrobacter sp. GCM10027362 | reverse complement strand
CGCGGCGGCGGGACTGGGGGAGCGGGCCCGGTTTGTGCCCGCCGATGTCACCGACGGCGGCCAGGTGCAGGCGGCGGTGGAGACCGCCGCCGGACTGGGCCCGGTGCGGATCGTGGTCAACTGCGCCGGCGTCGGCACCCCGGGCAGGGTCCTGGGCCGCGACGGGGTGCTGCCGCTGGAGGCGTTCGAGAAGGTGGTGCGGATCAACCTCGTCGGCACCTTCAACGTGATCCGGCTGGCCGCCGCGGCCATGGCGGCCACCGAACCCGTGGAAACCGAACTCGGCGGCCCGGAACGCGGCGTCATCATCAACACCGCCTCGGTGGCAGCCTTCGACGGGCAGATCGGCCAGCCGGCCTACGCCGCCTCCAAGGGCGGCGTGGCGGCAATGACCCTGCCGCTGGCCCGCGAGCTGGCCCGGTCCCTGATCCGGGTGGTGACGATCGCCCCGGGCATCTTCGAGACCCCGATGCTGGCCGGGCTGCCGGCCGAGGCCCAGGAATCCCTGGGCCGCCAGGTGCCGCATCCGGCCCGGCTGGGCCGGCCGGCCGAATATGCCAACCTCGCCGCGCACATCGTGGAAAACGCCATGCTCAACGGCGAAACCATCCGGCTGGACGGGGCCATCCGGATGGCCCCGAAGTAAGGCCCCTGCCTCACTCGGGCGTTTTTTCCCCGGCCTCGACCGCCAGCTGCAGCCGGTTGGCCCGGAACGGCGCCGGGCAGGAGGTGTATGCGGAGAACGCGAACGGGTAGTCCAGCGTGCGGTTGAAGTCCAGCACAACGATGCCGTCCGGGGCCGGGGCGGCGACGTCGAGATAGCGCCAGGCCGGGGTGCTCCGGCCGTTGGTCTGGTCGTGGAAGCCGATCCGCAGCCCGCCGGCGAGGGCCTCGGCCGCCAGCCGGTGCGTGGCGCCGCGGTGCCGGAAGCTGATTTCGCCCACCGCGTGCAAGGTCAGCTCCACCTTCGGGTGGGCGGTGGCCACCCGCTCCGGCGCCGGCTCCGCGAAGGCGGTGAAACGGCCCCGGAGCACCCAGTCCGGGGCGTAGTCGAAGGTGGGGACGCCGCTGAAATTCTGCTGCAGCACCGAGCCTTCCTCGCGGGTGCGGATCAGGTAGCGCCGGTCCCGCCGCAGCAGTTCGACGACGACGTCGTGCTGGCCCCCGGTCCACATCACCCACAGGGCGTGGCCGCGCTCGTCCACGGCCTTGGTGAGTTCCCCGACGGCGTCCCTGCCGCCGTCGCAGAGCACGAATTCGTCCTCATGGCGGGCCGCCAGCGTGGCCCCGTGCTCGTCCGCGCACCACAGCCCGGGCACCTCGTCCACTTCGGCCGGCTCCGGTCCCAGGCGCTGGAGGGAGGTCAGGCTCAGCCAGCCGAAGTCCGCGGCCAGCGCGTCCTCGCGTGCCCGGCGCCATGCGTGCCAGTCTGCTTCGGCCGTGGTCACTTCATTCTCCAGACTGGTCATGGCTCTCCCTTCCGGTGCTGAGGCTGCCGTCGCTGACGCGCCGGACCCGGCAGCCTGCCTCACAGTCTGCTCCTGCGGCCCGGACAGGACAAGCCCCGCCGCAGGGGTTAGCCTAGCGTCTAGGCGGCCTCCCGTTCCTCGCCTTGCCCGGAGCGGGGCCCTCGGCCGTAGACTTGAATGCTTGTTGGCCCGCGGCGACGGAAAGTCCCGCGGAAGACCCCACGGAAGGCCTGCGATGACTTCGGACCAGGACCTTGATGCGCGCCTGCGGGCGGACGTTCGGCGCGTGAGCACGCTGCTGGGCGAGTCCCTGGTACGCCAGCAGGGACCCGAACTGCTGGCGCTGGTGGAGCAGGTGCGCCTGCTGACCAAGGAATCCAAGGAGGCGGCCCGCGGCGGCGGGGAGGCGACCGGCCCCTGGACCGCGCGCGACGTCGCCGACCAGGTCCGCGAGCTGCTCGCCGGCCTGCCCACCGGGCAGGCCACGGACCTGGTCCGGGCATTCGCCTTCTACTTCCACCTCGCCAATGCCGCCGAGCAGGTGCACCGGGTGCGCGGGCTGCGGACCCGCCCGGAGGAGGACGGCTGGCTGGCCCGGGCGGTCAGGAACATCGCCGCCCAGGCCGGCCCGCAGGTGCTGCAGGAAGTGGCGGACCGGCTCGATGTCCGCCCGGTCTTCACCGCCCATCCCACCGAGGCCTCCCGCCGTTCGGTGCTGGACAAGCTGCGTGCCCTCTCCGATGTCCTGGCGGCGGAAACGGCCGAGGGCAGTGCGGCCCGCCGCCGGCAGGACCGGCGGCTGGCGGAGATCATCGACCAGATGTGGCAGACGGACGAACTGCGCCAGGTCCGCCCCACGCCCATCGACGAGGCGCGCAACGCCATCTACTACCTGGACAACATCCTCACGGACACCCTGCCCGGGCTGCTGGCGGAACTGGCCGACCTGCTGGCCGAGCACGGGATCCGCCTGCCCGCGACGGCGGCGCCGCTGCGCTTTGGCAGCTGGATCGGCGGGGACCGGGACGGCAACCCCCACGTCACCGCGCAGACCACCGGCGAAGTCCTCAAGCTGCAGAACCAGAACTCCTTGCGCATCTGCATCGAGCTGGTGGACGGGCTGATCTCGCTGCTGTCCAATTCGACGGCGCTGGCCGGCGCCAGCGATGAGCTGCTGGCGTCCATCGGGGCGGACGTGCAGAAACTGCCCGGGCTGGACCCGCGCGTGTTCGAGCTGAACGCCCGGGAGCCCTACCGGCTGAAGCTGACCTGCATCAAGGCCAAGCTGATGAACACCTCGCGGCGGGTCCAGCACGGAACCCGGCACGAACCCGGCCGGGACTACGCCTCCACCGGCGAGCTGCTGGCGGAGCTGGCGCTGCTGGAGCGGTCGCTGCGCACCCACTCGGCCGGGCTCGCCGCCGAGGGCGCGCTGGCCGGGG
>NZ_JBHTML010000303.1:0-2935 GCF_042679445.1 Arthrobacter sp. GCM10027362 | reverse complement strand
GGCAAAGGCCGCGGCCCGGACCAGGCTGCCCGGCCCGCGGGAACGGCGGCCGAAGGCCACGCCCTGGAACAGCCGCTGGAAGGCCTGGATCAGCCAGGTCGGCAGGGTCCGCCGCCGCTGGACCCTGGCCAACTGTCGCTCGGTGACCCGGCCCGCCCGCAGCGGCCCGGCCAGGAGGGCCGCAGCCGCCACCGCATCCTGGATGGCCAGGTTGATTCCGACGCCGCCGGCCGGGGACATTGCATGTGCGGCATCGCCGATGCAGAGCAGCCCGTCCCGGTACCAGCGGCGCAGCCGGTTCAGCCGCACGTCCAGCACGTGCACGTCGTCCATGCTCCGGATCGCATCGACCCGGTCCGCGAAGTCCGGACGCAGCGCAGCCACGCGCTGCCTGAACCTTTCCACCCCCTCGGCGCGCAGGCGGGCATCCGAGCCCTTGTCCGTCAGGTAGGCGATCTGGAAGAAATCCTTCCGGAACAGCGTGACCAGGGCTTCCCGGTCCCGGAAGGCCGGCACGATGCCGGCGACCGGCCCCGGCTCCTCCGGGTGCCGCGGCAGCCTGAACCACCACACGTCGAACGGCACCGGATACTCGCGGGTCCGCAGTCCGGCAGCCGACCGCAGCACCGAATGCCGGCCGTCGCAGGCCACGGTCAGGTCGGCGCGCAGCTCACCCGTCCCCCCGTCCAGTTCGGTGCTGCGGTAGCTGACCCCCGCCACCCGGCCGTTGTCGAAGAGCAGCCCGGTGGCCTCGGTGTTCATCCGCAGGTTGAAGGACGGTTCCCGGCCGGCAGCCTCGGCCAGGAAATTCAGGAAGTCCCACTGCGGGATCATCGCCACATAGTTGTACGGCGGGCGCAGCCGGCTGAAGTCCCCGATCCGGACCACGCCGCCGCCCGGGCCCGGCACGGCAAAACTGTCCAGCCGGCTCTGCGGCAGCCGGCGGAACTGCTCCCCCAGGCCCAGTTCGTCCAGCAGCCGGATGGTGGAGGCGTGGACCGTGTCTCCGCGGAAATCCCGCAGGAAGTCTCCGTGCTTCTCCAGCACGGTAACGGCAATCCCGGCCCGGGCCAGCAGCAGCCCGAGCATCATCCCGGCCGGTCCGCCGCCGGCCACCACGCAGGTGGTCCGGCCCGGGCCGGGCGGGATGGGTGAACGTTCCCCGCGGGGCTGATCCCCGCCGTGCGACGAAGCCATGGATGAAGTCTACGGCCGGGGTCTGCGGCGTCCAGTGCCCGCAGCTCCGGGACTGCCGCCGGCAGGTGAGCCCTTCCCGGTAGAAACAGTATTGGCCGGCAGATGCTCCCGCCCCGATGGAACCGGCACCGGCCGCTTTCTTCAGGAAGGCCGCCTCTACCGACCCATTTTCGCCGGGAGGGCTAGTAGCCCAGGTGCACCGGCACACTCTGCCGGCCCTGCACGCCGGCGGGAATCGCCAGCACCGACACATCCGGCCGGCCCGGATTGACCAGGACCTGCGAACCGTAGACGGCGTCGCCGGCGGCACTGACCATCACCGCGGCAGGGTCCGCGCCGTCCGCCCCGGGATCGACCGTGACGGTAGTGCCCGCCGGCACCTCGACGACGCGTTCCTTGCCCAGCCTGCCGTCGCGGCCCACCGGGACCAGCTTGACCTGCGCCGCCCCGGACGGCGCCCCGAACACCAGCCGGGAACCAGCCTCCCCCGGCACGATGGCCAGGTGCTCGCTGCCCAGCCGCGAAGTGGCCGGCGCCCAGCCGAAGTCCACCGGCTCGCCCTTCGCCGTCGCCCGGCTCACGCGCGCCGCCGCCACCACCGAGACGTCGGACGTAACCTGGACCGAGTACGTTCCGGCCGGCAGCGATTCCAGCGGGACCACGGTCACGGAGCCGGCCGCTGCCGTGATGGCTCCGCCGCCGGGCAACCGGACCTCGCCGTCCGGGCCGAAGACGCGCACCTGGAGGCCGGCGTCCTCGCTTCCGGGCACCACCACCTCCAGCGCGGGCGCCGCCGACTCATAGCCGCGCTGCCCGCGCACGGACCTGGACAGCCCCGCAGCCTGGACCTGGACGCCGGTGACCACCTGCTGCAGGCCGGCATCGGCGGACCGGGCCAGCAGTTCCACCCCGCCCGGCGTCAGCCCGCGCAGGATGCTCTGCTGGATGGTGCCCGCGACGGGACCGCCCGAGGTGGTGACGTGCACGGCGAGGGAATCCTGCTTGGCGGCCAGGCCGCCCAACACGATCGACCGGCTCTCACCCGGGGCCAGCAGCAGGCCGCGGGAACCGGACGCCTGGATGCGCCCCTTGCTCCCGACCAGCTCCAGGTCCACCGTGGACGGGGTCTGCGTCGGGTTGTGCAGGTTCAGCACCGCGGTGGCGCCCACCCCGGTCTCGGCGCCGAGCAGCCAGAAGTCGTTGGCGGGGGCAGTGCAGTTGGCGGCCGCCAGGCCGCGCAGGTCCCCGTCCCCGGCCCGGTAGGTCATGGTGCCGCCGGCGAGCGCCTGCCGGCCCCCGATCGGTTCGACGCTGAGCACCGTGGGCGCGGTGAGCTTCTGACCGGTGACGACGCCGGCGAGCAGCCTGGTCTGCCCGTCGGCACTGCTGCCGCGGGCCTCGTCGGTAGCGGAGGATTCGGCAATGGTCTTCAGCGGCTTCCGGGCGCCCAGTTCGGTCAGGCGGCTGCCCGGGACCGTACCGCCGAGGTCGCTGACCACGACGGCACGGGCCCGGGTGCGGGCCGAATCGGAGACGGGGCTGAACTCGGGATCCGTCTCGTCCGCGGCGCTGTCCAGCAGCCTCAACGGTTCGGGGCAGACACCGATGAAGTTTCCGGCGGCCACGGCCGCGGATACCGCGGGCACCTCGGCGGCCGCGCTTCCGACGCCGGAGAGGCTTCCGGCGGCCGTGGCGGCAGCGGTCAGGGCGAGCAGCCCGATGCCGGCCGCGATCCCGG
>NZ_JBHTML010000302.1:0-2966 GCF_042679445.1 Arthrobacter sp. GCM10027362 | reverse complement strand
CCGGGCCCGGCTGGCGGTCAGCGCCGTCGGGACTCCGGCGGCGGTGCGCGCCCGGCTGCGGCAGCTGGCCGGTGCGGCGGGAATCGACGAGCTGATGGTCGTAACCTATGCGTACGATCCGGCGGTCCGGGAGCGTTCCTACGAGCTGCTGGCAGAAGCCTGGGAACTGGTGTGAACTAATCTTGAAACCTGACCAGACAGGGCGGCATCTGCTTTCGGAGGGCTTGTGGCTAAGCGGAAGAAATTCAATCCGGCGGTAAAGGTTGCGGCGGGTGCGGCGTTCGATGCCCGCGGCAATCCCAAGCCCCGGCTCACCAACGCAATCCTGAAGGCCCTGGACGTGCAGCGTCCGCTGGTGCTGGCCAACCTGAACCGGTACCGGCGCAAGTTCCCGGAGGCCTCCCCGGCGGAACTGGCCGCCCGGCTGGAGAAGGACTACCTGGCCGCCGTCACCACCGGCGGTGCCACGGTGGGGGCCTTCGCGATTGTTCCCGGGGCCGGGACCATTGCCACCCTGGGGCTTTCGGCGGCTGCCACCGTTGGCTTCCTGGAGGCCACCGCCCTGTATGCGCAGTCCATCGCCGAGCTGCACGGCGTCCAGACCGCCGAGCCCGAACGGGCGCAGGCCATGGTCATGGCCATCATCATGGGCGATGAAGGCGCCGCAATGATCAAGGAGTTCGCCGGCCAGGCCGGGGGCAGGGGCGGCCTGGGCAGGACCTGGGGCAGCCTGGTGGGCGAGAGCATGCCGTCCGGCCTCGTCGGGGTGCTGGTGGAAAGCCTGCGCAAGCGCTTCCTGAAGAAGCTGCTGGCCAGGCAGGGCACGGCCCTGCTCGGCCGGGCGGTGCCGTTCGGGATCGGCGCGGTCATTGGCGGGGCCGGCAACCGCGTCATGGGCCGCCGCGTCATTGCCACCACCCGGCAGGCCTTCGGCGAGGCGCCGCTGGTACTGCCGATGGCGCTGGTGGAGGACCTGGCCCGCACGCAGAACCGGCTGCCCGCGCGGTTCATGCCGCTGCCGGGCCGGGCCCGTGCCCGGCGCCGTGCCGCCGGGCAGTACGCGCTGGAGGAGAAGGGCCAGACCGGGCCCGAGCAGCCCGGCCCGGACGGAAACCCCGGGGGCCGGGATGGCGCCTGAGGCAGCCATCGACCTGAACAGCGACCTGGGCGAATCCTTCGGCTCCTGGACCATGGGCGACGACGCCGCGATGTTCCCGCTGGTCAGCAGCGCCAACATCGCCTGCGGCTACCACGCCGGCGACGGCACCACGATGCTGGCCAGCTGTCGGCGGGCGGTGCAGCACGGCGTCACTGTCGGCGCGCACGTGTCCTACCGGGACCTGGCCGGCTTCGGCCGCCGGGCCATGGACATGGACCCGGCCGAGCTGGCCGCAGACGTGCTCTACCAGCTGGCCGCCCTCGACGGCATCGCCCGGGTAGCCGGCACCCGCGTGGCCTACGTCAAGCCCCACGGCGCGCTCTACAACCGGATTGTGCATGACCGCGTCCAGGCCGCGGCGGTGCTGGACGCGGTCCGCGCCTTCGATCCCACGCTGCCGGTGCTGGGCCTGCCCGGCTCCGCGGTGCTGGAACTGGCCGCGCAGGCGGGCCAGCCGGTCCGCCGCGAGGCGTTCGTGGACCGCGGCTACCGCCCGGACGGCACGCTCATTCCGCGCGGGGAGCCCGGCGCACTGCTGTCGGACCTGGAACAGATCGCCGAACGCGCCGTCGGCTTTGCGCGCAGCGGCCGGGCGGATTCGCTCTGCGTCCATGGGGACACCCCCGGCGCCGTGGCGATGGCGGCGCTGGTGCGGCAGCGGCTGGAGGCCGCCGGCCTCGCCGTCAGGTCCTTCGTGTGAGGATCCTGCCCTTCGGCAGCCACGCCCTGCTGGCCGAGTTCGGGACCCTGGCCGAGGTGCTCGCCCACTACCGCCCGCTCGCCGCGGCGCCGCTGCCCGGCGTCGTCGACCTGGTCCCAGCCGCGCGCACCATCCTGGCCAGCTTCGACGCCTCCGTCCCCGCAGCCGAGGTGCGGCACTGGCTGCAGGCCACGGCCCCGGACGACGACGGCGGGGAAACCGCCGGCGCGCAGGTCACCCTCGAGGTGGACTACACGGGCGAGGACCTGCCCGAGGTGGCCCGGCTGCTCGGGGTGGACGAGCGGGAAGTGGTCCGCCGGCACACATCAAGCCGCTGGACCGCCGCCTTCACCGGCTTCGCCCCCGGCTTTGCCTACCTCGTGGCGCCGGGCAACCCGCTGCAGGTGCCCCGCCGCGAGGTGCCGCGCCCGCGCGTGCCGGCCGGCTCGGTGGGCCTGGCGGGGGAATTCAGCGGCGTCTACCCCGGGGCCTCGCCGGGCGGCTGGCAGCTGATTGGACGGACCGGGGCGCGGCTCTGGGACCCCTCCCGGGAGCAGCCGGCCCTGATCCTGCCCGGCACCGTGGTCCGCTTCACGGAGGCACGATGAGCAGGGGGATCACCGTGCTCAAGCCGGGGGCCCAGCTGCTGATCGAGGACCTGGGCCGGCCCGGACATGCCGCCGTCGGCCTGAGCCCGTCGGGGGCGCTGGATGTGCGCGCGCTGCGGCTGGCCAACCGCCTGGCGGGCAATGCCCCCGGGGCCGCCGGGCTGGAGCTGCTGCTCGGGAACGCCGAGCTGGAATTCTCCGCGGATGCGGTGGTGGCCGTGACCGGTGCCCGCGGTCCGCTGGCGGTGGCCGGCGCGTCGCCGGCTGGATCCGCGGCGCTGACCAACCGGCCGCTGGTGCTGCAGGCCGGAGAGCGGCTGCGGATCGGCCCGGCGCAGGCGGGGCTGCGCTACTACCTGGCCGTGGCCGGCGGGATCGAGGCGGACCCGCTGATGGGTTCGCGCTCCGCGGACCTGCTCTCCGGCCTGGGCCCGGCACCGCTGCGGGCCGGGGACGTACTGGGCATCGGGCAGGTTCCGGCCGCGGCACCGGAGGCGGC
>NZ_JBHTML010000301.1:0-2981 GCF_042679445.1 Arthrobacter sp. GCM10027362 | reverse complement strand
CGCGCAGCCCGCGGCCCAGGTCAGCGGCCGGATCCTCCCCGGCCGGGATGTCGACGGCGTACCGGACATGGCCGCCGAACAGCCCGGGCTGCACCGTGGTCTGGTTGGCGCCGGTCCCCCGCAGTTCCTCGGGCCGGTCCGCGGAGAGGACCACCAGCTGCACCCCGGCGTGGTTGGCTTCCATCACCGCCGGCAGCAGCTCCCCTACCGCGGTACCCGAGGTGGTCACCACGGGTACCGCCCGCCGCGAGCCCAGGGACAGGCCGAGCGCGGTGAAGCCGGCCACCCGTTCGTCGATCCGCACGTGCAGCCGCAGTTCGCCGCGGTCCTCGGCTTCGGCCAGCGCGTACGCCAGCGGGGCGCTGCGCGAACCGGGCGCAACCACCACGTCCCGCACCCCCTCGCGGACCAGGACGGCGACGGCAGAGCGTGCGGATTGCATGGAACTGAGCAGGGCGGCCACCTTCCCATCCTACCGAGCGGGGCAGGCCCTACCGTGTCGCTGGGGCGCCACGATAGGGACGCGGCTGCCGGTCTTGGGCGGGCCCCGCCTGCCCGGCCCGCTTACCTGCCGCGGCCCTTGTACATCTGGATCACGGCCGGACGGGGCAGCGCCGCCTGGCCCTTCTTCGGCCGGCCGCCGGCGGGCACGTAGTCGGGGAACTGCGAGTGCTGCCGGTCCCAGGAGCCGTCCTCGCCGGGGTGCTGGACGGCCACGAAGACCAGCCCGTCCTCGTCGTGGATCAGCGGACCGCAGGTCTCGGCCTCGGTGGGAACGGCCAGGAACTGCTCCACCTTGCCGCGCTCGGCTCCCCCGAGGGTGACGCGGAACAGGCCGTCATTGCGCTGGACGGTGCCCGGCTGGCCGTCGGTGGAGATCCACAGGTTGCCGGCGGCGTCGAAGGCCAGGTTGTCCGGGCAGGAGATCGGCTGGACCTTCTCCGCCGGGTAGCCGGCGAAGTAGACGTCCTTGTCCACGGCCGGGTCGCCGGCCATCAGCAGGAT
This sequence comes from Arthrobacter sp. GCM10027362, assembly GCF_042679445.1. Lineage (NCBI taxonomy): Bacteria > Bacillati > Actinomycetota > Actinomycetes > Micrococcales > Micrococcaceae > Arthrobacter > Arthrobacter sp. GCM10027362. Next base: position 1,976 of record NZ_JBHTML010000301.1, on the reverse strand, counting down.
GTTCCAGGTGAAGGCCGTCGAGTCCTGTCCGCCGGTTTCGGTGATTTCGATGACGTGGCCGTTCTTGTTTGCCTTCCGCGGGTTGGCCTCGTCCGCCTGGTCCGCGGTGCGCCTGGTGTTGTTGGTGCAGGCCATGTAGACCTTGCCGGTGCGCGGGCTGACCTCCACGTCCTCGGGCCGGTCCATCCTGGTGGCCCCGGCCTTGTCCGCGGCCAGGCGGGTGTAAACCAGCACCTGCTCGATGCTCATGCCCTCGATCATGCTGCGGCCGTTGAGGACCAGCGGCAGCCAGGTGCCCGTGCCGTCGAACCCGCCGTCGGAGGGCAGGGTGCCGGAACCGTCGATCTGGTTCTTCGGCGAGTTGCCGGCGAACTTGGCCACGTACAGGTCGCCCTCGGTCAGCAGGGTCATGTTGTGGGCCTTGTCGCCCTCGATGTACTTGCCCTTGGAGACGAACTTGTACAGGTAGTCGAAGCGCTCGTCGTCGCCGGAGTAGGCCACCGCGCGGCCGGATTCGGCGATGGTGACGTTCGCCCCCTCGTGCTTGAAGCGGCCCAGGGCGGTGTGCTTGCGCGGGGTGGAGGACGGATCGAACGGGTCGACCTCGACGATCCAGCCGAAGCGGTTGTCTTCGTTCCGGCCCTCCGGCCGGTCCAGATCGAGGCGGGTCTCCTCGAGTTCCCAGCCGCGCCCGGTGGCGGCGGAGGTGATGCCGTAGCGGCGCTGCTCGGCGGTGGGAGCGGAGACCTTGAAGTAGCCGTTGAAGTTCTCCTCGCCGGAGAGCACGGTGCCCCACGGGGTGGTGCCGCCGGCGCAGTTGTTGAGGGTGCCCAGGACCTTGCGGCCGGCGGGGTCGGCCTGGGTCTTCAGCAGCTCGGAGCCGGCGGCGGGGCCGGTCAGCTCGTATTCGGTGTCCAGCAGGAAGCGGCGGTTCAGCCTGGCCCCGCGCACGTACCGCCACGGCCGCCCCGTGGCCTTGCGCTCGAGTTCGACGACGGACAGGCCGTGCGCGGCCATGGCGGTGCGGCGCACGGCGGATGCGTCCATCCCGGGCGGGAACATGATGCCTTCGTTGGTGTACTCGTGGTTGGAGAACAGCACCGCCCGGCGGCCCTTGCTGCCCGGGATTTCGATGATGTCCAGATAGTCGTTGTTGTACCCGAACTGGCCGGCCTGGGACTCCGGCGTCTGGCGCTCCGGATCGAACTCGGCCGAGTCCGTGAACAGCGGGTCGCCCCAGCGGATGACGGGCTGCCAGCCGAAGCCCTTCGGCACGGTCACCTTGTCCACCGCGTGGTCCACGGCCCGGATGCCGGTGAACTGCAGCCGGCTCCGGTTGCCGAAGGACTTGGCGGCCGGGGCCAGCCCGCCGGGAGTGCCGGCAGCAGCCGGTGCGGCACCGGCACCGCCGAACATCAGCGCCAGCGCTCCGGCGCCGCCGGCACCGAGCAGGGAGCGGCGGGAGAAGCCCGCCGAGGCGACGTCCCGGAAATAGCTGTTGCCCGAGGTGTTGCAGACCTCGTGCGCGCAGGCGTTGTGGCACTTGAGCGCGCAGGTGATGGCACTGCGGTTGCCCCCGATATGGCCCAGCATCGGCAGCAGGCGCTTCTTGGATTCAGTCACGGTAACTTGCCTTCCAAATCTGCGAGTGAGGTCCGGCGGACTTGCCCGCGGGACCGGCCGCGCCCAGCGTCGCAGCGGAATCCGTCCGGAAACCGCAGGGAAGGTGAATAAGCGGTGAACCTTTAGCGTTTAACCAAGCAGCCGGGCATGGCAGCGCTTCAGCCGGTCCAGCCACCACTGCCGGCGCTCCGGGCCGGCCGCGTACCGGTGCAGCAGCTCCTCGTCCACGGCCACCTCGCGCACCGGCAGTGCCCCGGCCACCGGGACCAGCGGATCTGCGGCGACGTCCCCGGCCATCAGCGACACCGTGCCCAGCCCGCAGGCGTAGGGCAGGTCCGGCAGCGCCGCGGCCA
>NZ_JBHTML010000300.1:0-3020 GCF_042679445.1 Arthrobacter sp. GCM10027362 | reverse complement strand
GCCCCGGTCCCCCCGGCGGCGCCGCGCTCCGCCCAGCCGGCGGTGTCGGTCCCGCCCCCGCCGCCGGGCAAGCCGAAGGTTTCCCTGTGGACCGAAAGCCAGCCGGAAACCGGCGGGATCCAAGTGGTGGCCAGGGCCGCGTCCCACGATTCCGGGGACTACGTGCGCAAGGCCTCGGTGTTCCCCGCCGGCGCCCGTTCGGCGCAGGAGGACTCCGGCTACGAATACGACGCCTACGACCGGGACGAGGAGAACAACCCCAGGTCGCCCCGGCTCCTCGTCGGCGGTGTGCTCGCGGTGCTGGTCATCGTGGCGATCGTCGTCGCCGTCAGCCAGCTCAACGTATTCCGCGGCGGGCCGGTGGCGGGCGAAGGCAGCGTGCTGGCCGCCACCGAGACGGTGGCCGGCGCGCCCGCGGAGGCGCAGGACGGGACGGCCGAGGCGGCGGTGAAGCCGGAGATCGCCGGCCTGTCCCGCCAGGTGCCGGACATGCCCGAGCTGGACCAGGAGAATGACGGCGCCCTGCCCCAGGCGATCGACGGCAACCCGGCAACCTACTGGGCCAGCTACCAGTACGCCACGGACGCCTTCGGCGGGTACGCCTCGAACCTGGCCCTGGTGGTCGAGCTGGAGGAATCCTCGAACGTCGAGTCCATCCGGCTGACCCAGCTCAGCGGCCGCGGCGGCCAGTTCTCCGTCCTGCTCAATGACGAACCCAGCCTGGACGGCGCCAAGAAGGTGGCCCGGGGCAGCTTCACCGCCCAGAACACCACCATCCCGGTCCCGGAGGAGGACGGCGCGGCCCCGAAGGCCAAGTACGTCATTATCAACTTCACCGAGCTGCCGCGGCTGTCCAACCCGGGCAGCGCCCCGCCGTTCGGTGTCCGGATGGCCGAAATCGAGGTCTCCTAGCAGCCGGCGGCTCCCCGTCATGGAAGGGAACCTGCGTCCCTGTCCGGGTATATACGGAATAAGCTGGTGGGGCCGCTCGTTGTGACGGGTGGCCGTCCTGCGGCAGGCAAGTACATCGCAAAACAGGAAGAGGTTCACAGGCTGTGACCACAGAAATATCCGCGTCCGTGCGCGACGTGATCATTGTCGGATCCGGTCCTGCCGGCTACACGGCAGCCGTCTACACGGCGCGCGCCAACCTGAAGCCGCTGCTGATCGCCAGCTCCGTGCAGGCCGGCGGCGAGCTGATGAACACCACGGACGTGGAGAACTACCCGGGCTTCCCGGAGGGCATCCTGGGTCCCGAACTGATGTCACAGTTCCAGCAGCAGGCCGAGCGCTTCGGCACCGAGGTCCTGTTCGAGGACGTCACCTCCCTGGAACTGGACGGGGAGGTCAAGAAGGTCACCATCGGCACCGGCGAGACGTTCCTGGCCCGCGCGGTCATCATCTCCACCGGCTCCGCCTACCGGGAGCTGGGCCTCGAGGACGAGAAGCGCCTCTCCGGCCACGGCGTGAGCTGGTGCGCCACCTGCGACGGCTTCTTCTTCCGCGACCAGGACATCGCCGTCGTCGGCGGCGGGGACTCGGCGATGGAAGAGGCGCTCTTCCTGACCAAGTTCGCCCGCTCCGTCACCGTGGTGCACCGCCGCGACAGCCTGCGCGCCTCCAGGATCATGCAGGACCGGGCGCTGGCCAACGATAAGATCCGCTTCGCCTGGAACTCCGAGGTCGTCGGCATCCACGGCACGGACAAGGTCACCGGGCTGACGCTGCGCAGCACCGTGGACGGATCCGAGTCCGAGCTCGCCGTCACCGGCGTCTTCGTGGCCATCGGCAACGACCCGCGCGTGGACCTGGTCAAGGGCCAGCTGGAGCTGACCCCGGAAGGCACCATCGCGGTGGAGGGCCGCTCCTCGCGAACCTCGCTGCCGGGCGTCTTCGCCGCCGGCGACGTCATCGACCCCACCTACCGCCAGGCCATCACCGCCTCGGGCTCGGGTTGTGTCGCGGCGCTCGACGTCGAACACTACCTGTCCGCCCTGGGCGACGCAGCCGTGCCGGCGGCCGCAGCCGCCGTCGCCTAACCAATTCCGTCCGAAGGAGAACACATCATGAGCACTGCCAGAGAAGTAACCGACTCCAGCTTCGAAGCGGACGTCCTCAAGGCCGACAAGCCCGTCATCGTGGACTTCTGGGCCGAGTGGTGCGGCCCGTGCCGCATGCTGTCCCCGATCCTGGACGACATTGCGGCCGAGCACGCCGGCAAGGTCGAGGTGGTCAAGCTGAACGTCGACGACAATCCGGCCACCGCCGCGAAGTACGGCATCACGTCCATTCCGGCCGTGTACGTCTTCAACAAGGGCGAGGTGGCCGCCACCTCCATCGGCGCCAAGCCGAAGCAGGTCATCGAGCGGGAATTCGCCGAATTCCTCGGCTAGGCACCATGCGCACGAACGACACGGCAGGGGGCAGCCTGCGCCGTTCGGATTCCAGCCGGCGCGTAGTGGCCTTGAGGGAAAGGCTGCTGCGCGCCGGCGTCTCCATGGCATACCTGGCGCCGGACCAGGTCAACGATCCCGAGCGCTTCGACGACCACGTGGACGCCGCCGTGCGCACCTTCCAGCAGTCCCGCGGACTGATGGTGGACGGCACCGTCGGGCCCGAGACCGAGCGCGCCCTGGCCGAGGCCCAGTACACGCTCGGCGACCGGGTCCTGTCCCAGGCGGCCGAGGGAGCCGAGCCGCTGCGCGGTGACGACGTCGCCGAACTGCAGCGCCAGCTGTCCTACCTCGGCTTCTACTACGGGCATATCGACGGCGAATTCGGCGAGCGCACCCACCTGGCCGTGCGCGAGCTCCAGCTGAACCTGGGCCTGGAGCGGACCGGAGTCTGCGACGGCACGCTGATCGATGCCATGGCCCGGGTCAACCGCACCATCAGTTCCAGCCAGGCCTTCTCGCTGCGCGACTACGAGCGGCTGAACCAGACCGCCGCCGCCCTGGCCGGGCGGGTCATCTGCCTGGCCGCCGGCACCGGCGCCGGCCGGGCGGCCGCCCAACCGGACC
>NZ_JBHTML010000299.1:0-3039 GCF_042679445.1 Arthrobacter sp. GCM10027362 | reverse complement strand
TGGTGCTCTCCCGGCCCGGCGGCGTGGGCTCCGTTCGGGCCGCCCGGGATGCGGACACGGTGATCGTGGCCGCCCCGGTGCTCGCCGGCTCCGCCGACGAAGCCGCCGACGCCGCACGGCGCAAGGCGCGCCAGGAACGCAAGGTCTCCGCCATCCTGCATTCGGGCTATCCGGTGCGGTTCTGGGACCAGGACCTGGGCCCGGGGCAGATCCGGTACTTCGTGCTCGAACCGGCCGGGCCGGACGACGCCGCGGCGGATACCGGCGCGGCGACCGGGGAAGACGGCGGGGCGGTGAACGCCGATCCCGGCCTGCCCGCCACCACCGACGCCGAGCCCCCGCTGAAGCTGCGCAACATCACCCCGGACGCCGGCGCGGCCCTGCTCGAGACCGGCGCGGCGCTGAGCCCGGACGGCACCACGCTGCTGACCGGGTTCCGCAAGCCGCTGGCACGCGGCGACTTCCGCAGCGTGCTGGCCGCTGTGGACACCGCCACCGGCGGGCGGCGGATCCTGCTGGACAGCGAGGATGCCGAATACCAGCCGGGCCCGGTCAGCCCGGACGGGACCAGCGCCGTCGTCGTGCGCGAGCTCATCTCCGGACCGCACCGGATTCCGGACGTGACACTGGGGCTGGTGCCGCTGGCCGGCGGGGACTTCGTGCCGCTGGCCCCGGACTGGGACCGCTGGCCCCGTCCGGCCGCCTGGCTGCCGGACGGTTCGGCGGTGGTGGTGACCGCCGACGAAGAGGGCCGGTCCCCGGTGTTTCTGGTCGACGTCGGTTCCGGTGCCGTGCGCCGGGTGACCGGGGACGATGCCGCCTATGCCGACGTCGTCGTCTCCCCCGACGGCAGGTATGCGTACGCGCTGCGCAGCAGCTACCTGTTCCCGCCCGAACCGGTGCGCATCGACCTGTCCACCGGCGAGACGGTGCCGCTGCCGTCCCCGGCGGCCCGGCCCCGGCTGCCCGGGCGCCTGGAGGAGGTGGAGGCGGCTGCCGGGGACGGCACCCGGGTGCGCGCCTGGCTGGCCCTGCCCCAGGATGCCTCGGCCGAACGCCCGGCGCCGCTGCTGCTGTGGGTGCACGGCGGCCCGCTCGGCTCCTGGAACGCGTGGAGCTGGCGCTGGTGCCCCTGGATCATGGTGGCCCGCGGCTATGCCGTGCTGCTGCCGGATCCGGCCCTGTCCACCGGCTACGGCCGGGACTTCATCCGCCGCGGCTGGGGCCGGTGGGGGCAGGAGCCGTTCACCGACCTGATGGCCATCACGGACGCGGCCGGGCAGCGCCCGGACATCGACGCGGCGCGCACCGCTGCCATGGGCGGGTCCTTCGGCGGCTACATGGCCAATTGGATCGCCGGACACACGGACCGCTTCCGGGCCATCGTCACCCACGCCAGCCTGTGGGCGCTGGACCAGTTCGGCGCCACCACCGACGTCTCCACCTACTGGGAGAAGGAAATGACCCCGGAAATGGCGCTGGCCAATTCCCCGCACCGGCACGTGCAGGACATCCGCACGCCGATGCTGGTCATCCACGGCGACAAGGACTACCGGGTGCCGATCGGGGAGGGGCTGCGGCTGTGGTACGAGCTGCTCTCGCGCTCCGGGCTGCCCGCGGACGAGCGGGGCGAAACGGTGCACCGCTTCCTGTATTTCCCGGACGAGAACCACTGGGTGCTCGCCCCCCAGCACGCACGCGTCTGGTACTCCGTCGTCGAAAGCTTCCTGGCCCGGCACGTGCTCGGCCGGGAAACGGAGCTGCCGGCCGAACTCGGGCTCTAGGCATGACCGGGCCGGCGGATGCCCGCCTGAGCACCTGCCGGCCCGTTTTCGGGCGGGGAGCGGTCAGGCCGGCAGTGCCACGCCGGCGGCGGAGGCCTGCGCCAGGCCATCTTCCAGCAGCCCGTCCAGGCAGCGCGCCAGCTGCTCGTCGCCGGCGTTCAGCCCGTGCAGCCGCCGCAGCTCGGCCTGGAAACCGTCCCCGGAGTCCGCGGCAACCGCCAGGTCCACCGAACCGAGCAGCAGGCCGGGCAGCACCGGCGCCGTCGCCTTGCGCAGCACGGCCAGCATGGCACCGCGCACCTGCCGGTCGGTCCCCGCCCAGGCCTGGCCTTTGGGAACATAACGTGGCTCCGGCCGCCCGGCGGCGACCCAGGCGCACTGATCCAGCACCGGGCACTGGTCGCACCGGGGCGTCCGTGCGGTGCAGACCAGGGCCCCGAGCTCCATCACGCCGGCGTTCCAGGCCCTGGCGGCGGTGCGGCCAGGCATCAGGGCCCGCGCGAGCTTCATTTCCCCGGCCGTGAGCGACGGCGCCGGCAGCGCTTCGCCTGAGACCAGCCGCGCGTGTACCCGGCGGATGTTGGTATCCACCACGGTTTCCGGAGCATCGAAGGCGAAGGAGGCAATGGCCGCCGCCGTATAGGTGCCCACGCCCGGCAGCTCAAGCAGGTCCGCATAGGTGCCCGGCACCGCTCCGCCGTGTTTTTCCACGATGGCGACGGCGGCCGCGTGCAGCCGCAGCGCGCGCCGCGGGTAGCCCAGACGGCCCCAGGCCCGCACCGCCTCGCCGCTTGGTTCGGCGGCCAGCGCGGCGGGGGCCGGCCAGCGCCGCAGCCACTGCTCCCATACGGGCAGTACCCGGGCCACCGGAGTCTGCTGCAGCATGAATTCGCTGACCATGATGCCCCAGGGGCCGCAGTCCGGCTCCCGCCAGGGCAGCGGACGGGCATTGGCTTCGAACCAGCGGGCGATCCGGCCGTGGAGCAGTCCGGCCCCGGGCGCGGCGGGCGACGCGGGGACCCGCGCAGCTGTATCTGGCGCAGAAATCGGCATGTAGCTCCTCACACGTGATCACCAATACTGTACTGCCCGGCGTGGTGCGCCGCGCCCGGCGCCCCGGCATCCTTAGCCTTAAGGCATGGCAGGAAACGGAGGCAGCACGGGGCGCGGAGCACCCGCCCCCCGGCGGTCCTCCGCCCCCGGTTCCAGGCCGGCCGCGTCAGGGCTGCGGCGCGGGCCCGGTCCCGCCGTGTAC
>NZ_JBHTML010000298.1:0-3099 GCF_042679445.1 Arthrobacter sp. GCM10027362 | reverse complement strand
GGCCGCGGCCCCGGCCGCGGCCCGGTGCCGGCGTGCGTTTCACCGCCGGCCGCCCCGCCGGTGTAGGTTAACGCCTATGCGCCTGAACGGCCCGCGCACGGCGGCTGCCTGGCGGCGGATTGCCCCCGCCCATCCGGCCCAGGTCATCGTCCTGGGGTTCGCCGGAGCCATCGCCGCGGGTACTGCCGTCCTGATGCTTCCGGCGGCCAAGCAGGGCCCCGGGGGCGCCTCCCTGCTCGAGGCCCTGTTCACCGCCACCTCGGCGGTCTGCGTGACCGGGCTGAGCACCGTGGACGTGGAGCATTTCTGGACCCCCTTCGGCCACACGGTGATCATGGTGCTGATCCAGGTCGGCGGCTTCGGCGTGATGTCCTTCGGCACCCTGCTGGGCATCCTGCTGGCGCGCCGGCTGGGCCTGCGCTCGCGGATCTCGACGGCGGCCGAGACCCGCGCCGTCGGTTTCGGGGACCTGCGGGCGGTGCTGCTGGGGGTGCTGAAGGTCGGCCTGGCCACCGAGGCGGCGGTGGCGGCGGTGCTCACCGCCCGCTTCATGGCCGGCTACGGCTATTCCTTCGGGGACGGGCTCTGGCACGGGGTCTTCCACGCCGTCTCCGCTTTCAACAACGCGGGCTTCGCCCTGTTCTCGGACAACCTGATCCGCTTCGCCGGCGACCCCTGGATCTGCCTGCCGATCGCCGCGGGCATCATCATCGGCGGCATCGGTTTCCCGGTGCTCTTCGAGCTGCGCAGGCACTACCGGACCCCGCAGCACTGGACCATCACCACCAAGCTGGTGCTCTCCGGCACCCTGGTCCTGCTGGCCGCCGGCACCGTATTCATCACCGCCCTGGAGTGGAACCAGCCCGGCTCGCTCGGGCCGCTGCCGCCGGGGCAGAAGGTGCTGGCCGGGTTCTTCCAGTCCACCGTCACCCGCACCGCCGGCTTCAACAGCGTGGACATCGGACAGATGCACCCGGCCACCTGGCTGTTCATGGACATCCTGATGTTCATCGGCGGCGGCTCCGCGGGCACCGCGGGCGGGCTGAAGATCACCACCTTCGCGGTGCTCTTCTTCATCATGCGCGCCGAAATCCGCGGCGAGCAGGTGGTCAATGTCTTCAACCGGAGGCTCTCCCGCTCGGTGCACCGCGAGGCGATCACGGTGGTGCTGCTCGCCGTCGGCCTGGTGGTGGCCTCGACGATGGTGCTGATGCTGATCGAAGGGCGGTTCGGGCTGGACCGGCTGCTGTTCGAGTCCGTCTCCGCCTTCGCCACCGTGGGCCTGACCACCGGCATCACCGGCCAGCTGGGGCCGGCCGGGCAGCTGGTGCTGGTGCTGCTGATGTTCGTCGGCCGGCTGGGCCCGGTCACCCTGGCCTCCGCGCTGGCGCTGCGACAGCGCCCCATCCTGTTCGAATTCCCCAAGGAAAGGCCCCTCATTGGCTAGGATCGGATATTTTGCCCCCCGTGGCACCGGCAAACGGGCCGAGGCGGACGCCGTCGCCGTCATCGGCCTGGGCCGCTTCGGCGGCTCCCTGGCGCTGGAGCTGGAAGCCGCGGGCACCGAGGTGCTCGGCATCGACCTGGACGAGGAGAACGTGCAGGGCTACACCGGCCGGCTCACCCACGTGGTGCGCGCGGACTCCACCAAGGAGGAGGTCCTGCGCCAGCTGTCCCTGCCCGAGTTCGACCGGGTCGTCGTCGGCATCGGCACCGACGTGGAGGCCAGCATCCTGACCACCTCGCGGCTGCTCAAATTCAAGCGTCCCGAAATCTGGGCCAAGGCCATCAGCGAGCCGCACGCCGAGATCCTGGAACAGCTGGGCGTGCACCACGTGATCCGGCCCGAACACGACATGGGCCGGCGCGTGGCCCACCTGGTCCGCGGCACGCTGCTGGACTATGTGGAGTTCGAGGACGACTATGTGATGACCCGCACCAGCCCGCCGGCCGTGGCGCAGAACCGGCCGCTGGGCGTGCTCGGCATCCGGGACACCTTCGGGGTCACCGTGGTGGCGGTCAAGCGCCGGGGCGGCAAGTGGGAGCACACCACGGCCCAGACCGTGCTGTACGGCGACGACGAGATCATCGTCGCCGGCCCCCGCGCCCAGGCCGAGAGCTTCAGCCAGCTGCCGGTGGAGTAGGGCCGGGGAAGGGGCGCAGGATGACTACCGCCGACGGGCAGGAACTGCACGCGCTGCTGGCGGATGTGCGCCGGCTCCGCGAGGACCTGCTCGAGGCCGAAGCCGGGCAGGCCGGGGAAATTGCCGCGGTGCGGCCCCGGCACCGCTACAGCGCCGCCAACCTGGTCCACTACGTGGAGCTGCGCCGGCACGATATCCGCGATCTGCAGGTGCGGCTGTCCCGGTACGGGCTGACCTCGCTGGGCCGGACCGAATCCCGGGTCCTGGCCGGCGTCGATGCGCTGCTGCGCACGCTCACCCGGCTGGCCGGGCCGGATGCCCAGGAGCCGCCGTCCGCGCGCGTGCCGGACGGGGCCGAACTGCTGGCCGGGAACGCGGATGCGCTGCTGGGCGCCAAGCCGGAAGGGCGCGGCACCCGGATCATGGTCACCTTCCCCGGCGAGGCCGCCGCCGACCCGGCCCTGGTGCAGGACATGCTCGCCAGCGGAATGGACCTCGCGCGGATCAACTGCGCCCACGACGCACCGGAGCAGTGGGCGGCGATGATCGCGAACATCCGGCCGGCCGAGGCCGCGCTGCGCACCCGCTGCCCGGTGATGATGGACCTGGCCGGCCCCAAGCTGCGCACCGGCCCGATCGCACCCGGCCCCCAGGTGCTCAAGGCCAAGCCGCGCCGCGACGCCGTCGGCACCGTCCTCGAACCGGCGCTGCTCTGGCTCGGCCGCCGTCCGGAGACCGACGACCGGACCGCTGCCGTGCCGGTCATCCCGCTGCTGGACCCGGACTGGGCCGGCCGCCGGCAGGCGGGCGAGACGATCCGGCTGGTGGACGCCCGCGGTTCCCGCCGGAAGCTGCAGGTGCTGCGGAGCGGCGGCGGCGGGTGCCTGGTCTCCTCGGACCGCACCGTGTATTTCGTGCCGGGCCTGGCCCTGTCCGCCGGCCCGGCCGGCACCGG
>NZ_JBHTML010000297.1:0-3155 GCF_042679445.1 Arthrobacter sp. GCM10027362 | reverse complement strand
AGGCGGCCGCCGACCTGGCCGCCACCGGGCAGCGCGCCGCGGCGAACCCGCCGGCGGGCTGGGCGGTGGATGCACTGGCCGAATTCCTCGGCGCCGATTCCAACGACGGCGAAGCCGCCGCGCTGGAACGGCTCGAGGCGGCCTTCCATGCCGCCCAGCTGAAGTTGGGCGAGGCCGCCGCGGAGCTGAAGGATGAGCTGCACCGGACCGAGACCGCGCTGACGGACACCTTCAAGTCCTTCGCCCGGGACTGGGGACCGCAGCTGAACGCCTCCTTCGGCACCGGCGTCGACAGCGCCCCGCACTACGAGGCGCTCTACCTGAGCATCCTCGACGAGGGCCTGCCCCAGCGCGAGGACGAGTTCCGCGAGTACTTCAACAACCGCTCCTACGAACGGTTCTCGGACCTTTTGCAGCTGCTGGAGGAGGAACGCCGCGCCATCGAGGAGCGCATCCTGCCGCTGAACCAGATCCTGGACGAGGTGCCCTTCGACAACGGCAGCCACCTGCGCCTGGAGGTCAGGACCACCATCCCGGAGGAGGCGCGCACCTTCCGGAACAACCTCAAGAACGCCCTGGGCAACGCCTACGTGAAGCAGACCGCCGAGCAGATGTCGGCCAGCTACAAGGCGCTCGAGAAGCTGGTGGACGACCTGAACGACCAGTCCAGGCTGCCCTGGCGCAACACGGTGCTGGACGTACGTCAGCACGTGACCATCAGCTGCAACGAGCACCGGCCCAACGGCGAGGTGGAGACCGGGCTGGAGCCGGGCACGCTCTCCGGCGGCGAGGGCCAGCGCTTCACGTCCTTCATCATGGGCGCGGCGCTGGCCTACCAGCTCGGCTTCGAGACGCAGGGCTTCTCCACCTACGGCACAGTGATGATCGACGAGGCGTTCATCCAGGCCAACTCCGAATATGCCGGCGCCGGGATCAATGCGCTGCAGGAGTTCGGCTTCCAGCTGCTGCTGGCCGCCCCGGAGGACAAGGTGGACCTGTCCCGGCACCTGGGCTCGATTACGGACATCATCAAGCACCCGGACTCGAACGTCTCCGGCTTCGTGGAGAGCGGGATCTCCCCGGCCACGGCCACGGAGATCGTGCTGCGCTGACGGTCAGCCGATGTAGCGGCGGCGGCCGGCCAGGACGGCGAAGATGCCCATGAACACCATGAGCACCGCGGTCAGGCCGAGCGGCAGCGTCCAGCTGCCGGTGAGATCGTACAGCGCCCCGAAGCCGATCGGCGCGGCGGCCGCCAGCAGGTAGCCCACGGACTGGGCCATCCCGGACAGGGCCGCGGCCTGCTGGTGGTGCCGGGTGCGCAGGCTGAAGAACGAGAGGGCCAGGACGATGGAGCTGCCGCAGGCCAGCCCCAGCAGCACGGTGCACAGCAGCGACAGTGCCGGGACGAGCATCAGGCCCAGGTAGGCCGCCAGGGCCAGCAGGCTGGCGGCCGCCCCCACCAGCCGCTGGTCCGGCAGCCTGTTCACCACCGCGGTGATGCCCAGGCTGCCCAGCATGCCGCAGAGCTGGAACCAGAACAGGTGCCAGCCGCTGGTGGCCGCGTCGACGCCGTGGCTCGCCTCGATGCTGGGCAGCCAGGTGGCGAACACGAAGAACGGCAGGGACTGCAGCCCCATGAACAGGGTCACCTGCCAGCCCAGTGCCGAGGTCCAGGGCGAGCGGTAGGCCGGCACCGGACCTGTTGCCGCCGCGGCCGCCGCCGTGCGCCGCCGCAGTTTGGGCAGGAACCAGGCCAGCGCCAGCAGGGCCAGTCCGGCCCAGACGCCCAGGGCCAGCCGCCAGCCGTCCGGCGCGTCCCCGGCGATGGGAACCACCAGCCCGGAGCCCAGGGCGGCGACAATGGTGGCCAGGGAGAAATAGATGCCGGTCACCCCGCCGGCCCGGTGCGGAAAGTCCCGCTTGACCAGGCCCGGCAGCAGCACGTTCAGGAAGGCGATGCCCAGGCCCAGCAGGCCGGTGCCGATCCACAGCGCGCCCGGCAGTGCCGCGGAGCGCAGCAGGATACCCCCGGCGAGCACGGCCAGGGCGGCCCAGAGGGTCCGTTCCAGGCCCAGCCGCCGGCCGACGGCAGGTGCCAGCGGCGAGAACACCGCGAAACCCACCAGCGGCAGGCTGGTCAGGAAACCGGCAGCAGCCGCGCCGAGCCCGAGGTCGGTGCGGATGTCCCCGAGCACGGGGCCGACGCTAACGAAGGAGACGCGCAGGTTGGCCGCGATGAGCAGGATGCCGATAAGTGCAAGGCCCAGTCGGGTGGGCCGGTCCACGCGGACCTGCTGCCCGGCAGTGGTGCTCATGCTTGCTCCTTCAACCGTTCGTGGTGGATCAGCCGGGATTCCTCGACCAGCACCGCAGCTACCCTTTCGGCTTCCTCGGGCCTGTGCTGCTCGATGGCGGCCAGCAGTTCGTGGTGCCTGGCTTCGAGGCGGTGGCGCGGATCCCAGAGCAGCGTCCGGGCGATGTTGGCCCTCACGGCGTCGTGCAGGTGGGCGTACAGCTCCGCCAGCAGCGAATTGCCGCTGGCCTCGACCACGGCCTGGTGGAAGGCCAGGTCCTCGGCAACGTAGGCGGCTTCGTCCCCGCTGTCCCGCGCGGCGTCCCGGCGCCGCAGCGTCGCCCGCATCGCGGCGATCTGCGCGGGCGCGGCCCGCCGGGCTGCCAGGCCCGCTCCGCGCTGTTCGAGCATGGACCGGACCTCGTAGGCTTCCTCGGGGTCTCCGGCGCCGACCCGGCGGTGCAGCGTGACGCCGAGTTCGCTGGCAGCCCGCACATAGGTGCCGTCGCCGGGCCGTGCCTCAAGCAGGCCGGTATGGACCAGCGACCGCAGCGCCTCGCGGACACTGTTGCGGCTGATGCCCAGCTGGCTGCTGAGTTCGTTCTCGCCCGGTATCTTTTCACCGACCGGCCAACCACCGGAGGAGATCAGCTGCTTCATCTGGTCCGCCACCTGCCGGGCCAGCGGAACGTTGCGCGCGGGACGAGCCAGTTGCACGGAAGCCTCCAAGGTAAATGTAGGACATTTGGATGTTAGTGGCGGAATGCTGCTCCTGCAAGTGCGTGTGCGGGCCGGCTTTGCCGCCCCGTCCCGGAGCCGGCCCTAAAGCAACGCCACGGCCAGGCCGGCGGCGGCGGCC
>NZ_JBHTML010000296.1:0-3178 GCF_042679445.1 Arthrobacter sp. GCM10027362 | reverse complement strand
GGCGGGGTGGCCGCCGCCGGGGTCGACCTGGCCGAACCGCTGCGGCGCCTGCTGCCGTGGCCGGAGGCGGCACGGCTGGACGGGCTGGTGCCGGAACGGCTCGAAGTGCCCAGCGGTTCAAGGGTGCGCATCGACTACCCGGAGCCGGATGACGACGGCGGCCGTCCCGTGGTGGCGGTGAAACTGCAGGAGTGCTTCGGCTGGGCCGGCACACCGCGGCTGGTTGACGGCCGGGTGCCGGTGCTGTTCCATCTGCTCTCCCCGGCGGGACGGCCGCTGGCCGTTACCGACGATCTGGCATCCTTCTGGTCCGGGCCCTATGCCCAGGTCCGCGCCGAGATGCGCGGCCGCTACCCGAAGCACCCCTGGCCGGAGGATCCGTGGACGGCGCCGGCCACGGCGGGGACCAGGCACCGGAAGTGATCTTCGCCCCGCTCGCCGTCCGTCAGTTGGAAGCCTGAACCGGGGAAACATAGTGTAGAGATATGCCCGCCTTTAGAAATGTCCGTGCCGCGGCCCTGCCCGCAAAGCTCTCCCGATCCTGGCTGCTGGCATCGGCTGCCGATGAAGCCAATTTCGCGCCGGCCCTTGCCTCCGAGGCGGATTCGGTGGTCTTCGACATGGAGGACGCCGTACCGGCCGAGGGCAAGGCCGAGGCGCGCGAGCGCGTGGTGGAGGCGCTGTCCACCGGCATGACCGCCTGGGTGCGTGTCAATGGCATGGAAACCGAGTACTGGGCCGAGGACCTGGCTGCGCTGTCCAAGGCTCCCGGCCTGCGCGGCGTCATGCTCGCCATGACCGAGCGGCCCGAGCAGGTGACGCATACGGCGATGCGCCTGCACGCCGGTACCCCGGTGGTGGCGCTGATCGAATCCGCTGTCGGGATCGAGAATGCGACGGCGATCGCCAGTGCTCCGGGCACCTTCCGGCTGGCCTTCGGCGTCGGTGATTTCCGCCGCGACACCGGTGCCAGCGACGAACCGATGGCGCTGGCCTATGCCCGCTCCAAGCTTGTGGTGGCCTCCCGCGTGGGCCAGCTGCCGGGCCCGATTGACGGGCCCACGGTCGGCGCCCTTGGCGACGAGCTGCTGGCAGCTTGCAAGATCACCGCCTCGATGGGCATGACCGGCAAGCTCTGCCTGATGATCGAGGCCGCGGATACGATCAACAAGGGCCTGTCTCCGAGTGAGTCCGAGATCAAGTGGGCGCACGAGCTGCTCGACGCCCACGCCGCCGGCGCCGTGGTGGGGGACGGTTCCTACCTGCCGCGCCTGGCCCGCGCCGAGAAGATCTCCTCGCTCGCTGATTCCTACGGCCTCTGGAACGCCTGACCGTCCGTAGCGGTCAGGCCGCGCCGGTCCCGCTCAGCAGTTCGCGCAGGCTCAGCGGCCGCCGGCCGGTGAGCAGTTCGACGTCGTTGGTCACCTTGTCCAGTTCGCCGCAGGCAATTGCGGTGTAGGTGCTGACCCAGGCGTCCAGCTGCCAGTCCGGCGCCTTGTAGCGGGCCCGTGAGGCATAGGCTTCCTCCACCGTCTCGTCCACGAACGACGTCGGTTTGCCGGTTGCCTCGCTGATGATCGCCGCGGCCTCGGCCAATGTAAGGGATTCCGGGCCGGTCAGCTCGTAGGTGAAGCCGGCGTGGGGCATGGGCTCGGCCAGGATCTTCGCGGCCACGCGCGCCACGTCCTCCCGGGCCACGAAGCCGGCCTTGCCGTCATCGGCCGGGCCGCGGATGATCCCCTCCGGACCCGCGAAGTCGATGAGCACGTCCTGGTAGAGGTTGTCCCGCAGCAGTGTGTGCTTCAGCCCCGAGGCGCGCAGCATTTCCTCGGTGGTGAAGTGGTCCCGGGCCAGCGTGAAGGTCGCGTCCGGGGCGGCCCCAAAGAAGGACGTGTAAACGATATGCTCCACGCCGGCGTCGGCCGCGGCGTTGATGAAGGCCTCATGCTGTTCGATCCGGTCCGGGGCCTCGTCGGCGGAGACCATGAACAGCGTGCGGATGCCCTCCAGCGCCGCGCGGGAGGCCTGCCGGTCGCCGAAGCTGGCCTGCGCCGTCGTCATCCCCGGCAGCTGCGGCGCGCGGGCAGGATTCCGCACAATGAGGCGCGCCGGGATCCCCGACTCGGACAGTAGCCGGGCCACTTGGCGGCCCACATGGCCGGTGGCGCCGGTGATGGCGATTGTGGGCGCGGCCTGCGCATCGGTACTCATGGGCACCAGCTTAGGCCGTGGCCGCGGCTGGACGGACAGATGGGCAGGCGGTGTTCATCCCGAATTTTCCCGGCCCGTATCCGCCGGGCGCCCCGCGGGCTTACTATGGCGCTGTGAGCGGCCTTTATGTTGCTTTGGGGGATAGTTTCACTGAGGGTGTGGGGGACTTGAATCCGCAGCTGCCCAATGGGGTGCGCGGCTGGGCTGACCGGGTTGCCAAGCAGTTGGCCAAGCAGGACCCGGACTGGCACTATGCGAACCTGGCCGTGCGCAGCAAGCGGCTGGACCAGATCGTCGCGGACCAGTTCGAACAGGCCCTCGCCATGCGGCCCACGCTGATCTCCTTCTACGCCGGCGGCAATGACATTTTGGAAATACGCCAGGACATGTCCGCCCTGATGGATCGGTACGAGGCGGCGGTGCAGCGCCTGGCCGAAACCGGGGCACGCCTGTTGCTGTTCACCGGGTTCGATGTGCTGCTGCCGTCGGTACTGGGGCCGATGAAGCGGCGGAACTGGCTGTACAACGAGGCAGTGCGGGACATAGCGCGGCGCTACGGGGCACTGCTGGTGGACCACTGGACGTTCGAGGTGTACCAGGACCCGCGGCTGTGGGGCTCGGACCGGCTGCACATGTCCCCGGTGGGGCACCGGCTGATGGCCGCCAAGGTGCTGGATGTCCTGGGCGTGCGGCATACGCTCAAACCGGTGGCCTTGGGGCCGTTCCAGCGCGGCGGTTGGCTGGAACGGACCAGGCGCGACTGGGAGTGGCTGGACGAATGGGTCTTTCCGCTGTTCGCGCGCAAGCTCCGGCACATCGCGCTGGGGGATGCGTTGTCACCGCGCTGGCCGGAGCCGGTCCAGGTTTCGTACGGGCTGCGGAAGCTGGCGCAGGAGCGCCTGCTGCGGCAGCCGGCTTCCGGAGGCTGAGCGGCGCCCGGGGACGGCCGGGCTCCCGGCCCGCGCCC
>NZ_JBHTML010000295.1:0-3296 GCF_042679445.1 Arthrobacter sp. GCM10027362 | reverse complement strand
CGGTCCAGCAGCGCGGTGTCCGCGCCCGCGGCGTCGAGCCTGCCGCGCAGGCCCAGGAACAGCCGCGCCGCGTCCCGGGGCTGGCGGAACCCGCACAGCGCCTCGAAGGAGGTCAGGGCGTAGATCATCTCCGGCTTGTGGTTGCCGTCCTTGTAGCTGCGTCCGGGGGCACCGGCCGGGATCCGGGCCGCGTTCTCCGCCGCATAGCCGGCCTGGGCCTGCTCCCGGGTGGGGTGCACCTGCAGCGACAGCGCGGAGTCGGCGGCGAGCACCTTGGCCAGGAACGGCAGTTTGGTCCCGAAGCGCCGGATCGTCTCGTCGCCGAGGGCAGGTTCGGGCTGCGCGGCGATGAAGGCATCCAGCCGCTGCTCCGTGCCGCCGGGCAGCAGCATCGACGACGGCGAATCGGGGTGGGCGCCGATCCACAGTTCGGCCTCGGGGCCGCCGGAGGGCTCGCGGCCGAACAGCTCGGCCATGGCCGTCGCGGAGCCCCAGGCGTAGGGACGCAGAACGTTCTTCAACCGGTACATTGTCCGCCTCGTCTCTGTCGTGGTGTCGGCCCGCGCCCGAAGTCTTCACCGGAGTCTATGGGACTTCCGGCCGGAGCGGGGTGCGGGACCAGCTGCGGGTCCCCGGCCCGGACCGTTGCGGGAGCGCCCAAATCCTAGGGGACCGAGCATTTGCCGTTGTCGGCCAGCAGCGCGCCGAGGGTTTCGACGTCGCCGGCCTCGGCCAGCTGCTGCAGGTACTCTTCCGTGATCTTCGGTTCCTGGCTGACCATGGCCGGCTGCGCCGTGAATGCCCCCGGGAATGTCCCGGAGAAGGTTCCGGAACGGTTCCCGGGCGCGGCACCGGAGGGGGACGGGCTGCCAGTTTCCCCGGTCGCGGTGAACATTTCCTGAACCCGCCGGTGGATCTGGGTGAAGTCCGGGTAGGTGACGAAGTTGTCCGCGGCGCTGCCGAAGTCCGGCGGGCCGATGGTCAGCCGGTCCACCTCCTGGTCCTTGGCCTTGGCGGCGAGGGAGACGAAGCTGCCCAGCTGGCCGGCCGGAATGTCCGTCTCCACCACCTGCTCGCCGGCCTCGGCGAGGGCCTGGAAGCGGGTGAGCACGGTGGCCGGGTCCAGCTGCTTGATCATCGCCTTCTGGACGCACTGCTGGCGCTGGATGCGGTCATAGTCGGTGGCGAACTCGCGGGAGCGGCCGTACCAGAGGGCATGGTAGCCGTCGAGCTTCTGCACTCCGGGGGCGATCCAGCCCTTGGGCGGGTAGTGCTGGTTCGTGCCGGGGATGGTCCGGTTGGAGATCGGCACCCAGTTGCCGGCCTTGATGGTGATCCCGCCCATGGCGTCGATGAGCTTCTCGAAGCCGCCCATGTCCACCAGGGCGTACGCCTGCACATCGATGCCGAGGATGCCGCTGGCGGCGTCCTTCATCGCCTCCGCGCCGGGATCCTTGGCGCCGGGGTACAGGTCCTTATGGTTGTTGGTGACATCCACGTAGAGCGCGTTGATGATGCATTCGTCGCCGCAGTTGAAGCCCTCCGGGTAGACCTGCTTCATCGGCGAATCGTCCGGGAACTGCGCGTTCTGGAAATTGCGGGGGATGCCGAAGGTGATGGTGTGGCCGGTCTTGGCGTCCACGCTGAGCACCGAGATGCTGTCCGGGCGCAGGCCGACGCGCCCGGCACCGGCGTCGCCGCCCATCAGCAGGAAGTTGTAGCGGCCGTCGGCCGGAGCGAAGGCCGGACCGGACTGGAAGATGCTGCCCAGCGCGTTGCGGCCGACATTGAGCAGGTAGGCCGCATAGCCGAGGCTGCCGGAGGTGGCCAGCATCAGGACCGCGACGCTGGCCGCCAGGATGGGCCGCATCCCCGGGGCCAGCAGCCTGGGGCGGATGATCCGCAGGGTGTTCAGGAACAGGAGTGCCCAGAACACCGCCAGGGCGATCAAGGCCGCCATCAGCAGCAGGGAACCCCACGGGTTGGTGGCGACACTGACCAGTATCGGCCAGTCCACCAGCGCCACCACGACGGCC
The DNA here is from genome assembly GCF_042679445.1 of Arthrobacter sp. GCM10027362. NCBI lineage: Bacteria > Bacillati > Actinomycetota > Actinomycetes > Micrococcales > Micrococcaceae > Arthrobacter > Arthrobacter sp. GCM10027362. The sequence goes on along the minus strand of NZ_JBHTML010000295.1, from coordinate 1,260 downwards.
AGCAGGACCACCGCCCACAGCCCGAAGGTTACCCGCAGGGCCCTGCGCCCGAGCCTGCGGTCGCCGGCCACCAGTTGGGCGCTGCCGGGGATGAACAGGGTCAGCAGCAGCAGCAGGAACGCCCGCTTGGTCCGCACCGGGGCGGGGGCCTGCTCCGGGTTGCGCATTGGATCCGTCATCCCCGGATACCGGGTGGAGCGGCCGGGGCTGCGCGCCCGAAGGTACTGGGTGCCGGCCATCGGTCAGGCCCCGCCGCCGACCTGGCTCCGCAGCGCCGCGCCCTTGTCATAGGCGCTCTGCCGCAGCGAGCCGGCGAACTCAAGCAGCCGCGGCTGCAGCCGCGCGGCCAGCTCGTCCGCGCCGGAGGCCAGCATGCGCACGGCCAGCAGGCCGGCATTGCGGGCGCCGCCGATCGAGACCGTGGCCACCGGCACGCCGGCGGGCATCTGGACGATGGAGAGCAGCGAATCCATCCCGTCCAAGGTCTTCAGGGGCACCGGAACGCCGATCACCGGCAGCGGGGTGACCGAGGCGAGCATGCCCGGCAGGTGGGCGGCACCGCCGGCACCGGCGATGATCACGCGCAGCCCGCGGGTGTGCGCTTCCTTGCCGTAGCGGATCATGTCCTCGGGCATCCGGTGCGCGGAGACCACGTCGGCCTCGAAGGGGACGCCGAATTCGTCCAGGGCCCGGGCTGCTGCCTGCATGACCGGCCAGTCCGAATCCGAGCCCATGACGACGCCGACGAGTGGCTGGATGCTCATTGCTGGTCTCCTTCGAAGGGGTCGACGCCGTCCCGGATGATCGAGGCGACACGGTTGGCGCGCCGGCGCAGGTCCGGGATGTCGGCCGCGTCCCCAACCACGTTCACGTGGCCGATCTTGCGGCCCGGACGCACCGATTTGCCGTAGCCATGCAGCTTCACGCCGGGCTCGGCCGCCAGTGCCTGCGGATAGGCGCTGAACAGGTCCGTGTTGGCCCCGCCCAGGTAGTTCTTCATGACGACGGCGCCGCCGAGCACCCCGGTGTCGCCCAGCGGCAGGTCCAGGACCGCGCGCAGGTGCTGCTCGAACTGGCTGGTCACGCAGCCGTCCATGGTCCAGTGGCCGGTGTTGTGCGGGCGCATGGCCAGTTCGTTGACCACAAAGCCCGCCCCGACGCCCGGGGTCTCGAACAGCTCGGCGGCCATTACGCCGGTGACGCCGAGTTCGGCGGCCAGCCGCAGCGCGGCCTGCCGGGCGGCCGCGGCGAAGGCGTCCA
>NZ_JBHTML010000294.1:0-3390 GCF_042679445.1 Arthrobacter sp. GCM10027362 | reverse complement strand
GCTGGCCCCGGCCGAGCACCGGCTTGACCACCCGGTCCAGCACCGGGCCCACTTCCACCGCGGCCACCGCCCCGGCCGCGGCCAGCAGCGTCAGCGCAACCAGCGACGCGGCCCGCAGGCTGCCGTCCAGGATCTTGACCGCCACCGAGACGCCGGTGGGGGTGCCCATGACCATCACGCCCTCGGCACCGAGCTTGGCCAGGATCCGCAGTTCCTCCATGACCACCGTGTTTTCCTGTCCGTGGCCCTGGACGGCCCAGGGGTAGTCCACCATGGCCGTGGCGATGGTGGCGGCGCGGGCGTCGGCGTGCCGGTCCGACGGCGCCTTGGCCAGCCTGCCGACGGCGCGGGCCAGCCCGTGCAGGGAGAAGGCCGGCACCGGGGCGCCGCAGCCGTCCACCGCGATATGGCTGATGGCCTCGCCGGCATACTCCTCCACCGTTTCCATCACCATGCGCTGCATGGGGTGGTTCGGTTCCAGGTAGGTGGCGGTGTCCCAGCCGTTCTCCCTGCAGGCCCAGAGGAAGGCGGCGTGCTTGCCGGAACAGTTGAAGGCCAGGCGCTGCCGGCCGCGGTCCGTGCGGATCAGCCAGGCGAGGGCTTCCTCGTCCGCCGGCCAGGCGGGCGGGCACTGCAGCTGCCCGGCGGTCATGCCCGCAGCCCGGAGCATGCCCGCAGCCACTTCCATATGCTTGCGGGAGCCTACATGGCTGCCGCAGGCCAGGGCCACCTGCGCCCCGCGCAGCGGCACGCCCGCCCGCATGGCCGCCAGCGCCTGGAGGGGCTTGAGCGTGGAGCGGGGGAAGACCGGGGCCGCAATGTCCCCGAGCTCAGTCACCACCGAACCGTCGGCGGCCATGACGACGGCGGAGCCCAGGTGGCGGGACTCGATGAAGCCGTTGCGCTCGACGACGGCCAGCTCGGCGGCGTCCGAGGCCCTAAAAGTCTCAAGCATGGGTTTAGTGTATGGGCCGGAAACCAACTTCTGGCGCGGCGCGCTGAGCCAGTAGGCTTAGACGTTGTGAAGGTTCTTGTGATTGGCCCCGGAGGCCGCGAACACGCCATTGTCCGAGCCCTGCTGGCTGATCCGTACGTCTCCGAAGTCCATGCGGCCCCGGGCAACGCAGGCATCGCCGAAATCGCCCCCACGCACAGCATCGACGCCAATGACCCGGCGGCCGTGACCGCCCTGGCCCGCGGGCTCGACGTGGACCTGGTGGTGGTGGGCCCGGAGGCTCCGCTGGCCGCCGGTGTGGCGGACCCGCTGCGGGCGGCGGGCATTCCGGTCTTCGGTCCGGGCAAGGAAGCCGCACGGCTGGAAGGATCCAAAGCCTTCGCCAAGCAGGTTATGGCAGCGGCCAACGTCCCCACGGCCATGGCCCACGTGGCCGCCGACGTCCAGGAAGCGGCCGAGGCGCTGGACCGTTTCGGCGCCCCCTATGTGGTCAAGGACGACGGCCTGGCCGCGGGCAAGGGCGTGGTGGTCACCGAGGACCGCGGGGCGGCGCTGGCGCATGCCCGGTCCTGCTTCGACGCCGGCGGCCAGGTGGTGATCGAGGAGTACCTGGACGGCCCGGAGGTCTCCCTGTTTGTCATTTCCGACGGCCGGCATGCGGTTCCGCTGGTGCCGGCGCAGGACTTCAAGCGGATTTTCGACGGCGACCAAGGCCCCAACACCGGCGGCATGGGCGCCTACACGCCGCTGGAGTGGCTGCCGGCAGGCTTCGTGGACGAGGTCATGGAGCGCGTGGCGCTGCCGACCATCCGGGAGATGGCCCGCCGCGGCACGCCCTTCGTCGGTGTGCTCTACTGCGGCCTGGCCATCACCAGCCGCGGCGTGCGGGTCATCGAGTTCAACGCCCGCTTCGGCGATCCGGAGACCCAGGTGGTGCTGGCCCGGCTCAAGACCCCGCTGGGCGGACTGCTGCTGGCGGCGGCCAAGGGCGAACTGGACGAGGCCGAACAGCTGCACTGGGCCAAGGACGCCGCCGTCGCCGTCGTCGTAGCCGCGGAAAACTATCCGGGCACCCCGCGGACCGGAGACCTGATCGGCGGGCTGGAGCAGGCCAACGCGCTGCCGAACGTGCACGTGATCCACGCCGGAACCCGGCTGGAGGACGGCAAGGTGGTCAGTGCCGGCGGCCGGGTGCTTGCCGTCGTCGCCCTCGGCGAGGACCTGGCGGAGGCGCGCGAACGCGCCTATGCCGGAGTGGGGCTGATCGAACTGGAAGGCGCCCAGTACCGTACCGACATCGCGCTCAAGGCGTCCCGGGGCCAGGTCGGCATTCCGGCACCGCGCGGTGCCGCGCCAGCCTCTGCGGGCAAGGAGTAGGCAGTGGCATTCGCACCGTCGCCCCTGGACCTGCCGGGCTGGACCCACGTCTACTCCGGCAAGGTCCGCGACCTCTATATTCCGGCCACCGCGGCGCGGGTCGGCACCGACGGCGAGGACATGGCCGCCGAGGGCCTGCTGGACCAGCGCAATGACACCGTGCTGGTGGTGGCCAGCGACCGGATCAGCGCCTACGACCATGTGCTCGGCACCGAGATCCCGGACAAGGGCAGGATCCTGACTCAGCTGAGCCTGTGGTGGTTCGATCAGCTCTCCGCGGGGCCGGAGCCCGTGGCCAACCACGTGGTGTCCACCGATGTCCCGGCCGCCGTCGCCGGCCGGGCCATGATCTGCCGCAGGCTGGACATGTTCCCGATCGAATGCATTGCCCGCGGCTACCTGACCGGTTCCGGCCTGGCCGAGTACCGGGCCTCGCGCACCGTCTGCGGGCTGCCGCTGCCCGAAGGCCTGGTGGACGGCTCGCGGCTGGAGCCGGCGATCTTCACCCCCTCGGCCAAGGCCGAGGTCGGCGAGCACGACGAGAACATCACGTTCGACGCCGTTGTGGACACCGTGGGAGCGGAGACCGCCGCGGCGCTGCGGGAGCTGACGCTGCGGATCTACACCCGGGCCGAGGAGACCGCCCGGGCCCGGGGCATCATCCTGGCCGATACCAAGGTGGAATTCGGTGCCAACCCGGCCACCGGCGAGATCACGCTCGGGGACGAGGTGCTCACCCCGGACTCCTCCCGCTTCTGGGACGCGGAAACCTACGAGCCCGGCCGGGCCCAGGCCTCCTTCGACAAGCAGTTCGTGCGGGACTGGCTGACCTCGGCCGAGTCCGGCTGGGACAAGGCCTCGGACGCGCCGCCTCCGCCGCTGCCCGAGGAGATCGTGGCGAAGACCCGGGCCCGCTATGTCCAGGCCTACGAGCGGCTGACCGGGCGGAAGTTCAGCTAGCACCGAGGGCCCCGCTGCGGGCGAAGCGGGCGGTGGGAAGGTGCGACGCGCTAGGCGACGGGACGGCCGCGGCCGGCGCTGCCATCGCCGCGGCCGGC
>NZ_JBHTML010000293.1:0-3408 GCF_042679445.1 Arthrobacter sp. GCM10027362 | reverse complement strand
CCGCGGTCGCCATCGGGCTGGTGCCGGTGGCCCTGGCCGCCGACGGCGGCGGGTCGATCCGCATTCCCGCCGCCTTCTGCGGCGTCGTGGGGTTCCGGCCCTCGGCCGGGCGCTATCCGTCCGCCGGGGTGGTGCCGGTTTCGCCCAGCCGCGACACGGTAGGCCCGATGGCGCGCAGCGTGGCGGACATCATCCTGCTCGATGCCGTGCTCGCCGGGCAGACGCCGCGTGCCACGGCCGGGGCCAGGCGGCGCGCCGACGTCGCCGGGCAGCCATTGGAGGGGCTGCGCCTCGGTGTCCCCGAGGACACCTTCGGCCAGGACCTGGAGCCGGAAGTCGGGGCCTGCTTCCGCGCGACGCTGGCCACGCTGGAGGCCGCCGGTGCCACGCTCGTACCGCTTCAGCTGCGCGAGGTGCTGGACCTGGCCGGTCCCGCCGGACAGACCATCGCCCTGTATGAGGTGGCCGAAGGCCTGGCCGGGTACCTTGCGGAGAGCGGCGCCGCCGCCGGCTTCCAGGACGTGGTGGACACGATCGCCAGTAAGGACGTGCGCGGCATCTTCGAAGCCTCCGCCGAACTGCGCAAGGGCGGGGAGGGCGCCTACCGGAAGGCGCTGGAGGACGTGGCCAGGGCCCTGAAACTCTACCGGGAGGCCGTGGAGGAAGCCGGCGTGTTCGCGGTGATCCAGCCGACCGCGCCGGTGACCGCGCCGGAGATCGGCCGGGATGCGCTGCTCGAGCTCAACGGCCGGGAACTGCCGGTTTTCGAAACGGTCATCCGGCACGCCAACCTGGCCGGCGTCATCGGGCTGGCCGGGATTTCCCTGCCGGCCGGCGCCAGCGGCGCGGGCCTGCCGATCGGCATCGAACTGGACGCCGTGCCGGGTGCGGATGCGGATCTGCTGTGGCTGGCCCGCCAGATCGAGGCGCTGCTGCCGGCCGCGCAGCGCCCGGTGGAGCAGGCGGCCGCAGGCAATTGAGCATCACCGTCCGGCCCGCCGTGGCGGCGGACTACGACGACGTCGCCCGGCTGACGCGGGCGGCGTACCTCCACGGCGGGCATCTGACGGAGGCGGACGCCTACCTCGAACGGCTTGGGGACGCGGCGCACCGTGCCGAACATGCCATGCTCTGGGTCGCCGAACTGGACGGGAAGGTCGCCGGCGCGGTGACGCTGACCCTGGCGGGCGGTCCGTATGCGGACATCGCGCGCCCCGGGGAGCTGGAATTCCGGATGCTGGCGGTCGATCCGGCGGTCCAGCGCTCCGGTGTGGGCCGGGCCCTGGTCCGTGCCATCATCGACCATGCCCGGAACCTGGACGGCATCGACGCGGTGAGCCTGACCACCGGCAGCGACTGGTGGCGCGCGCACCGGCTGTACGAGTCGCTGGGGTTCGTCCACGTGCCGGAGCGGGACTGGACGGTGCCGGGTACCGCCATTCGGCTGTGGGTTTTCCGGCTTGAGGTCTAGGGGCCCCAAACAGGGGCTCCCGCACCCCCGAATTTGGGGATGGGACCGGTTAAACCGCCGGTGCCACAATGAACGCACCGGAAGGCTCACGGCCGCGGCGACCTTGGCGGCCGGCATGAGCGGCGATTGTGGCCATCCCGGTCCCGGCGGCCCGTCCCAAGGCGGGAGGCGCGGGGAACGGGAGCGGGGCCCGCGGCCGGCACCGGAGGTGCCGGCGGCGGGGCTGGGAACAGCACAACGGCACTTCGTGCACCTTGCGAGGGCCTGGTAGGGCAGAAATTGCCGTGATTTCGGCGGCCGGCACTGCAGGCGCCGACGGCACCTTAGAGGGGCTTCGAGTCATGACAAGTGGGCTCGTTTACTGGAGTCTGAAGTTCCGCCTTCTCGTACTGGCGCTGGCCGCCGGAATCCTTGGCTTCGGCGTCATCAACCTGCCGAAGGTGGAGGTGGACAACCTTCCGGAGTTCGCACCGCCGCACGTGCAGATCCAGACCGAGGCCCTGGGACTGTCGGCGGTTGAGGTCGAGCAGCTGATCACCTCCCCGATGGAAGCGGACCTGCTCAACGGAGTCGCCTGGCTGGACGAGATCCGCTCGGTGTCCGCGCCCGGGCTCTCGTCCATCGATCTTGTCTTCGAGCCGGGAACGGACCTGCTCAGCGCCCGGCAACTGGTGGCCGAGCGGCTGACCCAGGCTTTTGCGCTGCCGAATGTCTCCGCCCCGCCGGTGCTGATGCAGCCGCTGTCCTCGACCAGCCGCGTCATGATGGTCCAGCTCACCTCCCGGGATGTCTCCCCCATGGACATGTCCGTGCTGGCACGGTGGAACATCAAGCCGGTGCTGATGGGCATCGCGGGCGTTGCCAACGTCTCGATCTGGGGCCAGCGGGAACAGCAGCTCCAGGTCCAGGTCGATCCGGACCGGCTCAGGGCCCGGGACGTGACCTTGGAGCAGGTGGTCAGGACCACCGGCAACGCTGTGTGGGTCTCGCCGCTGAGCTTCCTGGAAGCGTCCACCCCCGGCACGGGAGGATTCCTGGAAACGGCGAACCAGCGGATCGGCATCCAGCATGTCCTGCCCATCCGGACACCGGAGGACCTCGGCAAGGTCAGCGTGGAAGGTGCATCGAAGCCGCTGGTGCTCTCCGACGTGGCCGAGCTGAAAACGGACCACCAGCCGCTGATCGGCGATGCGGTGGTCGATGGCACCCCGGGGCTGCTGCTTGTGATCGAAAAGTTCCCCGACACCGATGTCAGGGAACTCACCGCGGACATCGACAAAGCCATCGAGGAGTTGAAAGCCGGACTCCCCGGCATTGAGGTGGACACCACCGTCTTTCGTCCGGCGTCCTTCCTCGAAAGCGCGGTCCGGGACCTTGGCGTGGCCCTGCTGGTGGCATTGCTGCTCGTGTCGGCGTTCATCGGGGCGGCCTTCCGGTCCTGGTGCTACGGGCTCATCGGATTTGCGGCCATCGCCCTGACCGCCGTGGCAGCCGCGACCGTGCTGTACCTGCAGGACGCCATCTTCAACACCATGCTCTTCGCCGGACTCGTCCTGGCGCTGGCCGTCGTGGTCGGCGACGTCATCACGGACCTGCACAGCCTGCGGCTGTCCCCGAAGCCGCCGTCCGGAACACCCGTGGACCGGCCGCAGGAGCGGCTGATCATCCGGGCGCTGCGGCTCTCGCGGGTCCCGGTGCTCTTCGCCAGCCTGGCCAGTGCCCTCGCAGTGGCCCCGGCGCTGTTCGTCCCCGGAGTCGACGGAGCCTTCCTGCAGCCGCTGGTGGCGGCCTACCTGCTCGCACTGCTCGTGTCCAGCATCGTCGCCCTGACCGTCACGCCCGCCCTGGCCGGCGTCCTGCTGCGGCCGGGCCGGAGCCCGCGCCCCGCACCGGCCGCGGTACGGCGCCTGCGGCTGGGGTACGGGCAGTGGATATCC
>NZ_JBHTML010000292.1:0-3411 GCF_042679445.1 Arthrobacter sp. GCM10027362 | reverse complement strand
CCGGCGGCCGATCTGTCCGCCGCGCTGTGCTGGCTGGCCCCGAAGCCGCTGCGCCCCGGCGCCAAGGTCCTGGTCAAGCACGGCACCGCCACCGTGCGGGCCCTGGTGGCCGCGGTCGAGGGGCGGCTGGACCTGGACACCTTCGAGGTCGGCCCGGCCGGGGAGCTGGAGCTGAACGACATCGGCCGGGCGGTCCTGCGCCTGTCGGCCCCGCTGCCGCTCGAGCCCTATGCGGTGCACCGCCGCACCGGGGCCTTCCTGCTGATCGACCCGCAGGACGGCAACACCCTGGCCGCAGGCATGATCAGGAACGGAGCGGCCCAATGAGCGGGAACCAGCAGGAGGCCGGCAGCATCCGGATCACCGCCGGCGTGCAGAAAAAGCGGCGCCACGGCTGGGAGATCGGATTGGCGGCGGCGCTGGCGGCGGCCATCATCGGCACGGCCGCCTGGGCCTTCGGCGCCACGGGCAGCGACCCGTCCGGAACCGCGCAGCCGGCCTCCGGCACACCGGCTGCAGAACTGCGGCTGGGCTACTTCGGCAACGTCACCCACGCCCCCGCCCTGGTCGGGGTGCAGAACGGCATCCTCGCGGACCGCCTCCGGGACCACGGCGGCACGAAGCTCAGCACGCAGGTCTTCAATGCCGGCCCTGCGGCGATCGAGGCCCTGAACGCGGGGGCCCTCGACGCGACCTATATCGGCCCGAACCCGGCGATCAACTCCTTCGTCAAAAGCGGCGGCGAATCCGTCGCCGTGATTGCCGGCGCCACCGCCGGCGGCGCCCAGCTGGTGGTCAGGCCGGAAATCAGCTCGCCCGGCCGGCTCAAGGGCAAGGTCCTGGCCACCCCGCAGCTCGGCGGCACCCAGGACGTCGCCCTGCGCGCCTGGCTGAAGTCCCAGGGCCTGGCCGTGAGCCCGGACGGCGGCGGGGACGTTACCATCAATCCGACGGAGAACGCCCAGACCCTGAAGCTGTTCCAGGACGGCAAGCTCGATGGCGCGTGGCTGCCGGAGCCCTGGGCATCGCGCCTGGTCCTGCAGGCCGGCGCCAAGGTGCTGGTCGACGAGAAGGACCTGTGGGACGGTACGCTGGCCGGCAAGCCCGGGCAGTTCACCACCACGGTGCTGATCGTCAGCAGGAAGTTCGCCGCCGAGCATCCGCAAACCGTCGACGCCCTCCTCGAGGGCCACGTCGCCGCCATCGACTGGCTCAATTCGGCCCCCGCTGCCGGCAAGGCCGCGGCCATCAACGCCGGCCTCAAGGCCGCCGCCGGAGCCGAACTGCCGGGCGACGTCATCGACCGTGCATTGCAGAACATTGAGTTCACTCCCGACCCGCTGGCCGGGACCTACCCGAAGCTGCTCCGGAACGGCGTCGACGCCGGGGTGACCAAGCCTGCGGACCTGACCGGCCTCTTCGAGCTGGGCGCACTGAACCGGGTGCTGGCCGGAACCCCCGGCCAGCACCCGGTGAGCGCGGCCGGGCTGGGCACGGACTGAGGCGGTCTCCGGTGTCTGTACTGCTTGAGAACCTCGGGAAGCGCTTCGAGCGCGGCGATGCCGTGCTGGATGGCGTGAACGCCCGCATCGACAGAGGCGAATTCGTGGCGCTGCTGGGCGCCTCGGGCTGCGGCAAATCCACGCTGCTGAACATTATCGCCGGCCTGGAGCAGCCCAGCACCGGCGCCCTCGAAGTCCCGGCGGACGGCGCGGCCCTGATGTTCCAGGACCCGGCACTGTATCCCTGGCTCACGGCCCGCGGCAACGTGGAACTGGCCCTGAAACTGCGCGGGGCCGGCAAGTCCGCCCGCCGCGCCCGCGCCGCCGAACTGCTCGACCTCGTCCACTTGGGCGGGGCCGGGGACAAGCGCCCGCACGAGCTCTCCGGCGGCATGCGCCAGCGCGTTGCCCTGGCCCGCGCCCTGAGCCAGGACCGGCAGCTGCTGCTGATGGACGAGCCCTTCGCCGCCCTCGATGCCATTACCCGCGACCTGCTGCACGAGGAACTGGAGCGGATCTGGCGCGAGACCGGCAGGACCATCGTCTTCGTGACACACAACGTGCGCGAAGCGGTCCGCCTGGGCCAGCGTGTGCTGCTGCTCTCCTCGCGGCCCGGCCGCGTGGTGCGCGAGTGGACAGTTCCCGCCGATGTCAGGGCCGGCGCCGCCGCTGCGGCCGCGCTGACCGGGGAGATTACCGCACGCCTGAGGGAGGAGATCCGCCGCCATGGCAAATAACGTGACAGAGCTCGAGGCCGGAGCCCGTGCTTCCGGCACTACAGGCGGGGGCAATGTCCCGCCCATAGATGTCCACCGGACCCCGGACGTTGCCCCCGCCCTCAGCGCAGGGGATGCTCCGGATGAGTTGCGCGCCCTCGAGGCCGGGCTGGACGTGCTGCAGTCCGGGCACACCTCCGCCCGCAGGGACTGGGGCCGGGTCCTGCTGCCGCTGGCCGCCGTCGTGCTCCTGGTCCTGGCCTGGCAGCTGCTGGTCTCGCTCGACCTCAAGCGCCGCGACCTGGTCCCCGGGCCGCTGGATGTCTTCGCGTCCCTGGGCCGGCTGTGGGCCGAGGGCCTGGTCCAGGAATCCGTTGCCACCTCGCTCCAGCGCGGGCTGGCCGGTTTCGCCGTCTCGGTGGCGGTCGGCACCCCGCTGGGCCTGCTGCTCGGCCAGGTCAGGACGCTGCGCCGGGCCCTGGGCCCGCTGATCTCGGGCCTGCAGGTGCTGCCCTCGGTCGCCTGGGTGCCGGCTGCCATCATCTGGTTCGGCCTCACCGACGCCACCGCCTACTTCGTGGTCCTGATGGGCGCCATCCCGTCGATCGTCAACGGGCTGGTGGCCGGCATCGACCAGGTCCCGCCGCAGTACCGCAGCGTGGCCACGGTCCTTGGCGCCTCCCGGCTGGAGCTGGCCCTGCAGGTCATCCTGCCTGCCGCACTGCCCGGCTACGTGGCGGGCCTCAAGCAGGGCTGGGCGTTCTCCTGGCGCTCGCTGATGGCCGCCGAGATCATCGCCGTGGGCGGGACCATGGGCTACGGCCTCGGCTCGCTGCTGGACCAGGGGCGGACCCTGTCCGACATGGGCATCGTGATGAGCGCGGTCCTGATCATCCTGGCGGTCGGCATCCTGGTCGAACTGCTGGTCTTCGGCCCGGTGGAGCGGCGCCTGCTGCAGCGCCGCGGCCTGCTCGCCGGGAGCACGCGATGAGCGGCCTGGACCTGTACCCGGTTTCGCTGCGGCTGCTGGGCAAGCCGGTGCTCGTCGTCGGCGGCGGAGAAGTGGCAGGCCGCCGTGCCAAGGCGCTGCTGGATGCCGGGGCCATGGTGACGGTTGTCGCCCCGGAGGCGGGCAGCGGCGTCGTCCGCCTCGCCCGGGCGGGCCTGCTCACCTGGCGGCGCCGCGGCTACGA
>NZ_JBHTML010000291.1:0-3431 GCF_042679445.1 Arthrobacter sp. GCM10027362 | reverse complement strand
CGGCGCCGCCGTCCCCGCGCAGCACGCCCAGCACGCGGCGCATGTCCGCCAGGGCGGTCCTGCCGGTCGTCGAGAGCTGCTCCAGCACTGCGCCGGCGCGCTCGGGATCCTTGCGCACGACGACGGCGGCGCCGTCCGAGAGCGCGATCATGACCGACAGCGAATGCGCGACGACGTCGTGCATGTCCCGGGCGATCCGGGTGCGTTCGGCGGCGGAGGCCAGCCGGGCATGCCCGGCGGCCCAGCGGGCCACTTCCTCCTCGTGCTGCCGGTCCCGGCGGACCACGCTGCCGATGCCGGTGGCGATCAGGTTGGCGGCCGCCACGAAGGCGGCCAGGACCCAGCCGACGTAGGGCAACTCGGCCTTGAGCTGCGCCAGCTCCGCCGCGGGCAGGGCCGAGCGCAGCAGATCCGGGAGGAAGAAGCCGAAGGCGGCCATCGGGGGCAGGCTGGCGGCCACCAGGGCCGGCACGGCAAGGCGCGCCGGGCGGGTCAGCGCCACCGCATAGAGGGCGAACCACAGGCTCACGGTGGCGGACTGGCTGGTGGGCTGCAGGACGATGAGCGCCGTCTCCAGGACGGTCAGCACGGCCAGCACCGCCACCGGCCAGCGGCGCCGGAACAGCAGGACGGCGGCCACCGCCAGCATCACCGGCAGCACCGCCGGATGGCCGGACAGCAGCGTGGCGGCCGACAGCAGCAGGTAGGCCCCGACCACCAGCGCGTCCATCACCACCGGCCGGCGGCGCAGGAAGCGGCGCAGCGGCCCGCGCCGCCGCGCCGCCAGTTCGGTGAAGGAGACGGCGGCCGTGCGTTCCGCCGTCTCCTGCCCCAAAGCCATGGTCCCCATGGGTAACGAGCTTAGCCGCGCCCGGCTGCTGCGCCCGCTACGGGCTCAGACATCGCGGGTCTTCGTGGCCACCGCGGCGGCCGCCAGCAGCACCGCGGTCCAGGCGGCCATGACCGCACCGCCCTGCAGCCGGGTCAGCTCGCCCTCGGCAATGTCCAGGGCCAGCAGCTGCCGGCCGGCGTTGGAGGGCAGGTACGGGAGGGCGTCCTGGATCCAGTCCAGCTGGATGAACCCGAGCACCGTGGGCAGGACCAGGAACAGCGCCACCAGGGTGACGATGCCGCCGGCGCTGTTGCGCAGCAGGGTGCCCAGGGCCAGGGCGATCAGCGAGGCCAGCGCCAGGTACACCCCGGCCAGCAGCATGGAGGGCACCAGGTTCTCCACCGCCAGGCCGAACTCCTGCCCGTACCCGGAGAGGATGGGCTGCAGCAGGAAGTAGGTGGCGAAGCTGGCGACGATGCCGGTGACGGCGGCCACCGCCGCGATGACCACGGCCTTGGCGAACAGCGGGGAGAGCCGGTCCGGCACCGCCATCATGGTGGAGCGGATCATGCCGGTGGAATATTCGGAGGCGATCAGCAGCACGCCCAGCGAGCCGATGATCAGCTGGCCGAAGTCGATGCCGCCGGTGGGCATCAGGTACAGCAGCTGCGGCTCGACGCCGACGGCGGCCGGATCCCGGCCCTCGGCCGCCGCCTGGTCCAGGGCCGAGCCCAGGCCCCAGCCGCCGAGCAGGCCGATGCCGACCATGACCGCCACGGTGGTGGCCAGCAGGATCCAGGTCGAACGCAGGGTGGTGAACTTGATCCACTCCGCATGCAGGGCGCGGAGGAAGTTGACGCCGCGGGCGGCGGGGCGGGCGGCCGGGGTGCCGGCCGGGCGGGTCTGCAGTGCAGGGGTGCTCATCGGGGGCTACTTTCCTGCCGCGGCGTCGGCGGCAATGTCGCTGCGGTCCTCGTGGGTGCCGGCCGGGCCGCCGGAGTGGTATTCGACCTCGTCGCGGGTCAGGTCCAGGTAGGCCTCTTCGAGCGAGGCCTGCAGCGGGGTCAGCTCGCACACCAGCACCCGGTGCTCCAGGGCGGCCCGGGCGATCACCCGGGGCTCGACGCCGGAGACTTCCAGCAGGCCCGGCTCGCGGGCCTCGATGCTCACGCCGGGACCGGCGAGCGCGCCGGCGAGCAGGTGCGCGTCCCCGGCCCCGTCGGTGCGCACCCGGGTGCGCACCCGGCCGCGGCCGTCCAGGATCTCCTGCATGGAGGCGTCGGCGATGATCCGGCCGCGGCCGATCACAATCAGGTGGTCGGCGGTCCGGGCCATCTCGCTCATCAGGTGCGAGGAGAGGAACACGGTGCGCCCCTCGGCCGCCAGCGAGCGGGCCAGGTTGCGGACCCAGAGCACGCCTTCGGGGTCCAGGCCGTTGACCGGCTCGTCCAGGATCACCGTCTGCGGGTCCCCCAGCAGCGCGGCGGCAATGCCCAGCCGCTGGCCCATGCCCAGGGAGAAGCCGCCCACGCGCTTGTTGGCCACCGCGCCCAGCCCGGTCAGCTCGATGACCTCGCGCACGCGCCGGCGCGGGATGCCGTGGGTGGCAGCCAGGGCCCGCAGGTGGTTCAGGGCACTGCGCGAGGTGTGCACGGCCTTGGCGTCCAGCAGCGCCCCGACCTGGCCCAGCGGCGCCTTGTGCGCGGCGTAGGGCCTGCCGTTGACCGTGACCCGGCCCGCGGTCGGCGCGTCCAGGCCCATGATCATGCGCATGGTGGTGGACTTGCCGGCGCCGTTCGGGCCCAGGAAACCGGTGACCTTGCCGGGCTGGACCGTGAAGGAAATGCCCTGCACGGCGTATTTTTTGGGCTGGCCGCCGTAGACCTTGACCAGGCCGTGTGCCTCGATCATCTGAACCGTCCTTAGTCGGGGATCATGTGGAAAACCGGGGTGCGGCCCTTTGGCCGCACCGTCTACGCTACGGACGGGCCGGCCCCGGCACATTGCTCCCGAGGCTGATCTTCGGGGCCGCACGGTAGTCCTCAGGGATGACGCGGCCGGTGGTTGAACGCCGATACTCAGTATGCTTACGTTGTCCTATCCCCTACCGCAGGAGCGCCACAATGAAAGCCATAGTTTTCGGGGCAGGCCTGGCCGCAGGCTACGTCCTGGGCACCCGCGCCGGCAGAGCCGGCTACGAGCAGCTCAAGAGCCGGGCGCGGCAATTCTGGGAAAGCCCGCAGGTCCGGGAAAAGGTCTCCGGGGCCGCCGCGGCCGTCAAGGACAAGGCCCCCGAGGCCCAGGGCCACCTCAAGGACGCGGTGAAGAAGGCCGGGGAGAGTCTTACCGGCGCCCTCCGCCACGACAAGCAGGAGCCCTCCGGCAGCACCCCGGCGGGCGCGCCGGAACCGGTGCACTATTCCGGCCAGCCGGCGGCCACGGTGGAGAATCCGGCCACCACCGCCTACCCGCAGTCCGGGGCGGGTGCACCCGGCAGCGGGGAGGGCACGGGTCCGGCAACTCCGTCCGGGGCGGGCCCGCAGACCGGCCCCGGCTCCGGGGCCTGAGCACCGGGAACCGGCCATGCGAGGGTCCGGCA
>NZ_JBHTML010000290.1:0-3446 GCF_042679445.1 Arthrobacter sp. GCM10027362 | reverse complement strand
GGCCGGGAGAGCACCACGCGGCCTTCCCCGCCCGCGGCCGGGATCTTCCACAGCGCGGCGACGGGGCCGGCGTCCCCGTCGCCGTCCGGGCTGTCCGAGCTGTCCGGGTCCGGGCGGGCCGAGGTAAAGAGCAGGTCCCCGTTGCGCAGGAAGGCGGCGCCCGCCTCCCCCTTGGCGCTGCGGGTGATCCGGCGCGCCGGTTTCGTGCCGGCCGGATCAAGCTCCCACAGGGCGGTGGTGTATTCGGTGCCCTTCCTGTTCAGGGTGCTGACGGCGGTCACCAGCCGGCTCCCGTCGGCGCTGAGGGCAAGGGTGCTCAGCCGCGGCAGGGCGATGTAGTGGTCCAGGCTGTGGAACGGGGTGGCCGGGCGGGCAGCTTCGGCAGGCTTCGCCGCCTGCCGGGCAGCATCGGCCGCCAACCCGGAAATAACCGTTTCAGATGTCATGCGGACATCATAGCCAGCCGCTGTGCCCCGCGTCAGAGGCGGCTGACGGTTTGCCCGCTTCCCGGCGGAACTTTTCCTGCCCGGCGCCCGCGCTGCCAAAAGGCCGAGGGCCCCGGATTTCCGGGGCCCTCGGCTCGTTTCCCTCCGGGGAGGTGCTACTGCGACAGTGCCGGGGTGTCCGGCGCCTTTTCCAGGGACTTCGGCGCCCCCGTGCTGGTGAAGGTGAACCTGGCCGCGTCCCCCTCGCCCTCGACGTCCACGTGGATCGTCTCGCCGTGGCGGACCTCGCCGAAGAGGATCTTCTCGGAGAGCTGGTCCTCGATCTCGCGCTGGATGGTCCGGCGCAGCGGCCGGGCCCCCATGGTCGGATCGTAGCCGCGGTGGGCCAGCAGGGTCTTCGCCGCGGGCGTCAGCTCGATGGTCATGGACTTGTCGCGCAGCCGCTTCTGCAGGCGGGTGATGAACATGTCCACGATCTCCACGATCTGCGCCTCGGACAGCTGCGGGAAGACCACGATGTCGTCGACGCGGTTCAGGAACTCGGGCCGGAAGTGCTGCTTGAGCTCGTCCTGGACCCGGGAGCGCATCCGCTCGTAGCCGGTCCTGGTGTCGGTGCCGGACTGGAAGCCGGTCATGACGCCCTTGGAGATGTCCCGGGTACCAAGGTTGGTGGTCATGATGATCACGGTGTTCTTGAAGTCCACCACCCGGCCCTGGCTGTCCGTCAGGCGCCCGTCCTCCAGGATCTGCAGCAGCGAGTTGAACAGGTCCGCGTGGGCCTTTTCCACCTCGTCGAAGAGCACCACCGAGAACGGCCGGCGGCGGACCTTCTCGGTCAGCTGGCCGCCCTCTTCGTAGCCCACATAACCGGGAGGGGCACCGAACAGGCGCGACACCGTGTGCTTCTCCGAGTACTCGGACATGTCCAGGGTGATCAGTGCGTCTTCCTCGCCGAAGAGGAACTCGGCCAGTGCCTTGGCCAGCTCGGTCTTGCCGACGCCGGTGGGGCCGGCGAAGATGAACGAACCGCCCGGACGCTTCGGGTCCTTCAGGCCGGCGCGGGTGCGGCGGATGGCCTGGGAGATCGCCTTGATCGCCTCGTCCTGGCCGACCACGCGCTTGTGCAGCTCCTCCTCCATGTGCAGCAGGCGCGAGGACTCTTCCTCGGTCAGCTTGAACACGGGGATGCCGGTGGAATTGGCGAGCACCTCGGCAATCAGGTCCTCGTCCACCTCCGCGATCTCGTCCAGGTCCCCGGACTTCCAGGCGCGTTCCTTGGCCGCACGCTCGTCCTGCAGCTTGCTTTCCCGGTCGCGCAGCGCCGCGGCGCCCTCGAAGTCCTGGGCGTCGATGGCCGATTCCTTGCGCTTCTTCAGCTCGGCGATCCGCTCGTCGATGTCCTTCAGCTCCGGCGGCGCGGTCATCCGGCGGATGCGCAGCCGGGCGCCGGCCTCGTCGATCAGGTCGATTGCCTTGTCCGGCAGGAAGCGGTCCGAAATGTAGCGGTGCGCCAGGTTGGCCGCGGCCTCCAGCGCGCCGTCCGTGATGGAGACGCGGTGGTGGGCCTCGTAGCGGTCGCGCAGGCCGCGCAGGATCTGCACCGCATGCTCCACCGAGGGCTCCTGCACCTGGATCGGCTGGAAGCGGCGCTCCAGCGCGGCGTCCTTTTCGATGTGCTTGCGGTATTCGTCCAGCGTGGTGGCCCCGATGGTCTGCAACTCGCCGCGGGCCAGCATGGGCTTGAGGATGGACGCCGCATCGATGGCGCCTTCGGCGGCACCGGCACCCACCAGGGTGTGGATCTCGTCGATGAAGAGGATGATGTCCCCGCGCGTGCGGATCTCCTTCAGGACCTTTTTCAGCCGCTCTTCGAAGTCGCCGCGGTAGCGGGAGCCTGCCACCAGGGACCCGAGGTCCAGGGTGTAGAGCTGCTTGTCCTTGATGGTCTCCGGCACGTCGCCGCGCACGATGGACTGGGCCAGCCCTTCGACGACGGCGGTCTTGCCCACACCCGGCTCGCCGATGAGCACCGGATTGTTCTTGGTGCGCCGGGAGAGGACCTGCATGACGCGTTCCATCTCGTGCTCGCGCCCGATCACCGGGTCCAGCTTGCCCTCGCGGGCGGCCTGGGTCAGGTTGCGGCCGAACTGGTCCAGCACCACCGAACCGGCGGGGGTCCCCTCCTGCTGCTGGCTGCCGGTGGAGACCGGCTCCTTGCCCTGGTAGCCGGAGAGCAGCTGGATGACCTGCTGGCGGACGCGGTTCAGGTCCGCGCCCAGCTTGACCAGCACCTGGGTGGCTACGCCTTCGCCCTCGCGGATCAGGCCGAGCAGGATGTGCTCGGTGCCAATGTAGTTGTGGCCCAGCTGCAGCGCCTCGCGCAGCGAAAGCTCCAGCACCTTCTTGGCGCGCGGAGTGAACGGGATGTGGCCGCTGGGCGCCTGCTGGCCCTGGCCGATGATCTCCTGGACCTGTTCGCGGACGCCGTTGAGCGTGACACCAAGGAACTCCAGCGCCTTCGCCGCGACCCCCTCGCCCTCGTGGATCAGGCCGAGGAGGATGTGTTCGGTACCAATGTAGTTGTGGTTGAGCATGCGGGCTTCTTCTTGAGCCAGCACGACAACGCGACGGGCACGGTCGGTAAATCTCTCAAACATCTCGCACACTCCTAGCTACTGCGTACTTTGATGCTACGTGCCCAAGAAGTGATTGTGGGGCCTGTTCGCCCTAGGGGGAAAATGACGGCAGCGGCATTACCGCCCGGCCCGCGGCCCAGCGGCCCGGACACGGCAGCCCGGACACGGCGGGAGGCGGGCAGCAGCTGCCCGCCTCCCGCCGGAATTTCCGCTTGCCGGCCTGCCCTCAGCTGCCGACGGCCTGCCGGTAGGCCGAGAGAACCTCGGACTGCACGCGCCCGCGGTCGCTGACCTTGTACCCGTGCTCCCGGGCCCAGGCGCGCACCTCGGAGGCGCTGTGGCTGCGGCCGGCCGGGGCGGCCTG
>NZ_JBHTML010000289.1:0-3455 GCF_042679445.1 Arthrobacter sp. GCM10027362 | reverse complement strand
GGCGGCCACCTGCCGGGCCAGCTGCGCGGCCTCCTCCAGGTCTGTGCGGTAACGGGCCAGCACCACCTTGCCGGCGGCTGCCTGGGGCCTGGGCCGCAGCGGCGGCACCTCGATCCGCGCCGGGCCCGGCCGGTTTGGATCCACCCGGTTCAGCGGGGCCGAAATGGCGTTGGCCATGGCGAGGATGTTTTCGGCATTGCGCCAGGCGGTGGTCAGGAAGCTGGCCGGTGCCGGGGTGCGGCCGCCGTCGTCGGCAACGGCCGGGAAATGCTGGCGGAAGGCAAAGAGCTGGCCGGCGGAAGCGCCGCGGAAACCGTAAATGGACTGGTTCGGGTCCCCGACCGCGGTGACGGCATGGCCGTGGCCGAACAGCTTGGAAAAGAGCACCATCTGCGCGTGCGAGGTGTCCTGGAACTCGTCCAGCAGCACCACTTTGTAGCGGCTGCGCTCCAGCTCGCGCGCCTGCGGGACCTCACTGGCAATCCTGGCGGCCAGCGAGACCAGGTCCCCGTAGTCCAGCACCCCGCGTTCCCGTTTGGTCCGGGTATAGGCCGCTGCCAGGCCGGCTACGGTGATCCGGGTGCGCAGCCGGTTCAGCAGGTCCACCACCGCCTGCTTGGCCGTCCTGGTGCTGCCCTGGACATACGGCAGGCCCCCGATCCGGGCCACTTCCGTTTCCAGGTAGGCCGAGGCCTCCTCCGGGGCCACCAGGTGCTCCGAACACTCGCCGGCAAACTGCATCACCGCCTTGACCAAGGTGGATTTGGCGGCCACCAGGTGATCCATGTCGCCGTCCCAGGCCTCCACCACCTGGCTGGCCAGCTGCCAGGACTGCGCGCTGCCCAGCAGCACCACGTCGCGTTCGATCCCCAACCGCAGCCCGTAGTCGGAGACCAGTCCGTTGGCATAGGAGTGGTAGGTGGACACCTTCGGCTCCAGCATGCCCGCGGCTTCATCTTCGTCCGCGGGCAGCAGACCATGGCGGTCCAGCTTGGCCAGCTGTGCCCGGATCCGTGCCGCCAGTTCTCCGGCGGCCTTGCGGGTGAAGGTGACGCCGAGGATTTCTTCCGGCCGCACGCGGCCGTTGGCCACGAGCCAGACGACACGGTCCGCCATGGTGGCGGTTTTGCCCGAACCGGCTCCGGCGATGACCAGCAGCGGTGCCAGCGGCGAACTGATGATCGCCGACTGTTCCGGCGTCGGCTGGTGCTGGCCCAGCAGCGACGCCAGCTCTTCGGGACTGTAGACGGCCGTTGACTGTCCGGCGGCCTGGAGGGCGCTCATTCGGTCACCTGCTTTCCTTCGGCACACAGCGGGCAGATCTGCGGGGCACGGCAGCCCTGGGCGCCGTGCCCGGCGTTCTGCGGGTCGTGGCGCGCCTCGAAGGTGCTGCCCGACATCAGGACGGCGGCGTCGTGGATCATCTCCGCGGCCCACCCGTCCCCGTCCGCCAGCCCATCCTGGTGCTGGACCTTGACGGACTTGAGATCCTGGCCCAGCTGGACCAGTGCCGCCCCGCCCGACGGCGGCCGGGCGGCGTCCCCGGCCAGCCCCGGTACGCCGTCGAACTCGCCGGCCTGGACGGCGGCCTGGTAGCTGGCCAGCTGCGGATGTCGCTGCACTTCGCGGCCTGCCGGCGCGGATTTGCCGGTCTTCAGGTCGATGACCACCAGGCGCCCGTCCGCGTCCACTTCCAGCCGGTCCACCTGCCCGCGCAGCCGCGCCACCCGCTCCGGGCCGCGCAGATCCACTGAAAAGTCCCGTTCCACGGCCAGCAGCCGGCGTCCCTCGCGGCGCATCAACAGCACGTACTGGGCCAGACGCCGGACCATGCCCTCCGCGCGCTGGAAATCCAGCCGGCCTTCCCAATTGTCCTTCATGCCCAGGCTGGGCCAGCGGCGCACCAGTTCCGCCGCGTATTCGGTGCCGGTAGCATCCGGCATGTCCTGGGCGATCGAGTGCACGAGGGTGCCCAGGCTGCGCGCGAAGTCGGTGGCCGCCTCTCCCCCGGCCGCCTGCACGAACCAGTCCAGCGGGGACTTGCGCACTGCCTCCACCCGGGACGGCGAGACCGGAACCGGGTCATCCGCGGGCACGATGGGGGCTTCCGAGCTCAGCGGCAGCAGCCCCCACCACTGGTCCGGGTGCGCGCCCGGAACCGGGACCTCGCTGGCCGCCAGCCGGGCCAGTACCGCCGCGGCATCCGCGGCCTCGGTCGGATGCTGGTCCACCTGCTGGGCCCACTGCCGCAGCTCAGCCGCGAGCGCGCGCAGGGTCCGGGGCCGCAGCACCTCGGTAACCGGCCGCGGCTGCTCCGGGTCCAGCCACGGGTCCACCAGGTCCAGGAACGGCGAGGGCTGGGCGTCCTCGGACTGGACCGCCACGCAGACCAGCTCGCGTTCGGCCCTGGACACGGCCGTGGCGAAGCTGCGCAGCTCGTCGTAGCGGGTTTCCCGCAGCCGGGAGACCGGGTCGCTGCGCAGGGCAGCCTCGACCCCGTGCTCCAGGGCCTGCACATACCGGGTGCTGCCCAGCAGCTCGCCGCGCAGCCGCGTGTTCGGCCAGACCCCGTCCTGGACCCCGGCGATGATCACCATCGGCCAGCCGCGGCCGGCCGCGGAGGCCGGCGTCATCAGCTCCACGGCCTCGCGCAGCTGGGCGCGCGGGGCCAGGTTGTCCATCGGCAGTTCCTGGTTGAGCAAATAGTCCAGGAACTGGCGTGGCGTGGACCCAGGCAGCTGGTCCACATAGCGTTCGGCGGTCTGGAAGAGGGCCATCATCGCGTCCAGGTCCCGGTCCGCCCGGACGCCCGCGGGTCCGCCCTGCAGGGCCAGCGCGGACCACCGGTCCGACAGCCCGGCGGTAGACCACAGCGCCCACAGGACCGTTTCCGCGTTGGCACCCGGCTCGGCGGCGGCTTCCCGTCCGGCCTTGAGCATGGCCGCGATGCGGCGGGCCGGGCCGGCCTCCCGCCCCAGTGTCTGCAGCCGTGCCGGGTCCTGCAGTGCCTCGACCAGGAGGGCGTCGCTGGCCCGGCCTCCGCCGCCGAGCAGCTCCTCGCGCCGCAGCGACTGGCGCAACCGGCGCAGGTCGATGGCCGTTGCCCCGCCGATGCGCGAGCCCAGCAGCTTCACGGCCGTGTCCGGGGTCAGCGATTCCGGGTCCAGGACCAGGGCCAGCGCGTCCAGCAGCGGACGGACGGCGGCCTCGTCCCGCACCGGGGTTTCGGCCACCGGCACCTTGACGGCAATGCCCTGGCCGGTCAGATAGCGGGCCAGCTCGGACAGCTGTCCGCCGGTGCGGACGATGACGCCGATCTCGCCCAGCCGGTAACCGCCGAACAGCGTTGCTTCGAGGATCCGCTGGGCTACATACCGCTGCTCATGGACGGCCGATGCCACCACATGGGACGAAACCGCCGGCCGGGCCGCGCCGTCCGGCGCCGGCCCGGCCGG
>NZ_JBHTML010000288.1:0-3459 GCF_042679445.1 Arthrobacter sp. GCM10027362 | reverse complement strand
CCCCGGCTGTCCCTGCTGCGGGAGGCCGACACCGAGCAGGCCCCGGCGCACCTGCGCTGGCAGCCGGCCACGGCGCCGGCCCGGAACACCGAGCCGGCCCTGGCCCGGTAAGGAGCCTGATTGCCGTTCATCGGCCAGGCACGGGGCGGTGCGTCCGAGGACGCGCCGCCCCGTGCTGTGCCCGGACGGGACCGATGGGGGACAGCACCGTACGGGCCGGGCAGAACCCGTACCCGGCGAAACAGATGTGGGCTCTACCAGAATCGGCGGGCCACAGGCCGTGGGAAACTCTACCGGGACCGTTCCCGATTGCGGGCCAGCCGCGCCGAAAACAGCCGCGCCTCGTGTCAGGCAGACCGGCAGCCGCTGCCTGGTTCGCCGGGGTTCGTCCGGTGTGGCGGCGTTGCGGACCGGCATGTTTCACCGGCGAACAGGCCTTGGTGAATTCGGGACAGGCACGGTTGCCACGGATGCAGCAGCCCCTGCGCAAGAGGGGTCCGCTGGATCAGGCGCCGGACACCGAAGGTTTCGCAGGCCTTGATCACCGTGGGTGTTCCCCGCGTGTTGGTCCTTTCGGCGGTTTCCGGGTCGCCGTCCACGTACGAGGCCGCGTTGATGACCACACCGGCGCCGCGGACGGCTTCCGCGACAGCTGCGGGGTCCGTGATGTCTCCGAGGAACCGGCCACCGGCACCGTCCGTACCGGGCCGGTTGGCCGCCTTGTTAGGATCGAAACAACCAGGCCGTGACGGGCCTGCAGTGCCCGGAGGATCCGGCTGCCGATGAAGCCGCCGGCTCCCAGCAGCAGAACCCCCGCCGGCGGGGAAGAAGGCTGATCACCGGCAGCCGGCGGCCGCCGTGCAGGCCCGCCGATGGTGTTTCTAGAGTGAGGGTTCATCGATGGTGCTTCAGGACCGGGCCAAGGCGACCCGCCAGGCAATCATTGCCGGGGCGGCGGCCGTCTTCGAGGAGCACGGCTACGGCAAAACCACCCTGGCCCAGGTTGCCGAGGCCGCGCAGGTCACCAAGGGCGCCCTCTACTTTCATTTCCAGTCCAAGGAGGACCTGGCCGGCGCGGTCATCGAGGAGCAGCACCGCCTTGTCGTGCAGGACGCCGAAAGGATCCTGGCCGGGAACCGGCCGGCCCTGTCGACGATAATCCTGATGTGCCGGGCGTTCGGGCTCCGCCTGGTGGACGAGCCGGTGGTCAGGGCCGGCATCCGCCTGACGTTCGAGGCGACGGCGTTCGGCCGCACGGTGCGCGAACCGTACGAAGACTGGGTCGCCACGATGGCCGAACTGGCCGCCCGAAGCCGGCGCGAAGGGCAGATCCGCGCCTCGGTGGACCCTGCTGCCCTGGCCCGCTACATCGTGGCCTCGTTCACCGGGGTGCAGATGGTCTCCGACGTGCTGACCGGGCGGGCGGACGTCATGGCCCGGATTGAGGAGATGTGGGCGATCCTGCTGCCGGGGATCATCGCCGAAGACTGGCCTGGGGATCCCTCCGAGCTGGCCGGGCTGGTGTCCGGGACCGGCCCCGATCCAGTGCCGAAGGCGGCGGCTCCGGCATAAACCCCGCCGCGGACCGCCTGCCTGACGGCCTCGATGAGCAGCACGCCCGGGACATGGTCGAGCGGGTGGTCGAACAGGACCGGGTCCGTTGTGTCCACCCGCAGCGGCCAGCGGCCGGCCACGGGGCTTTGGCCCGGGACCACATTCCAGACCGAACCGCACCCGACCGTTTTCGCTGCCACCGGCGGGGCACAGGACGCGCGGCCGGGGAGCCCTGCCGGGCCCCGAAGCGCCGGTAGGCCGCAGGATCGACGATGCGGGCCCCGGCCGTGCCCTCGGCGATCGTCCGGCCGCCGGCCTCGAACACGGCAACGGCGCGCCGACCGGCCACGCCCCGGCTTATGGTCCGGACCCCGCGGAGCTGCACCCGGGCCGTTACGTCCCTGAAAGTTGCCCAAGTCAACTTCAGGCTTCCTGCGAAACCGGTCAGCCGGATTGTTTTTCCTGCCGGCTTGTTCTAGGCTCTGGTTCGGCGCGAAGCGATTCCGGGAACGGTGGGTACCGCGGAGATGCATCGCGCCGGTACCGGCGGGCCGTGGGGGGCCCGCCGGTACCCCGGCGGCTCTCCCGGAGCCGCGGCCTGCCCGGGCCGGTGCTTCACCGCAGGAGGATCGGGCAGGAATTATCCGCTTGCCGGGTCAGGGCGGGAGGTTTTTGTCCTCTGCGGGCGAGCATCGTGCCCGGACCCGGCGGAACGTTACGCGGTGCCGTAACGTCAGTTACACCGATGTGACTACAGGTTGCACCGCTGGCAGACTGTCTCCTGTTCGCCGGGCCGGCATGCCCCCATGTGCCGGGGCGGCGAACCCCGGAAGGACCCCGGCCGGTTTCCCCCGTACCAGCATTCCCCTGGCTGCGGCCGGGGCCCTTCCCCGTTCTCCAGCGTACGGGATTGTTGCCTGCCGCACCTGTGCCGGTCCTGTGAAGGTTCCCTCAGGATCCTGAAAAGCCTTGCCCGGCCGCATCGCCCCCTGTTCGGCCTCCCTCGGCCGGAATGGGGCCGAACCCGCTGTCCGGCCGGGTGCCGGCCCCGGATTCTAGCCTTAAGTCCGAAGACGGTGACCTGGATCCGGAGAGGCGTTCCGGTGTGCGCGTCAACGCTGAACCGGCGCAGCTTCCCGCGGCCGAGTTCGTCGCCGGCCCGTTCGGCCAGGACGGCGGCGTTCGCCGTGCACCGCGACGGCCCGGCCGGGTCTGGGTCGGGCAGCTAACCGGAACAGCGGCGTCGAGACCAAGCCGCTTCCTTCCATAGATCCTTCGCGAAAATGTCAGCGGTCCGTGGCGGTCAGGCGGATCAGGGCCACGGCGGCGGCGGTGGCGAGGGCCGCGGCCATGGCGCTGATGCCGGGGTAGCCGATGAGGCCCATGGCGGGTCCGGCCGCGGCGCTGCCGGCGGCCCCGGCCAGGGACATGGCAGCGTCGGAGAAGCCCTGGGCGGGTACCCGCTGGTCCGGGGTGAGGGAGGAGACCAGCAGGGTGGAGCCGGCGACGGTGGCCGCCGACCAGCCCAGTCCGAGCAGGATCAGTCCGGCGGTGACCGCAGGCATATGCCGGGCGGCCAGCCCGGTCAGGGCCATCGCGGCGGCCAGGGTGCCCATGCCCGCCAGCACGGTCCGCGCGGCGCCGAGGCGGTCGGTGAGCCAGCCCATCAGCGGGGAGAGGGCGTACATCCCGGCGATGTGCAGGGAGATGGTGAAGCCGATCAGCGCGATGGTGTCCGGGCGCCCGGCCGCGTGTCCGGCATGGTGCTGCATGTGCAGCGGCGTCATCGACATCACCGCAACCATCACCGCGTGGGCGGCGACCACGGCGGTCACCGCTGCACGGGCGGTCGGGTGCCCGCGCACGCTCTGCCACCCGGCCCGCCACGAACCGGAACCCGCCGCG
>NZ_JBHTML010000287.1:0-3537 GCF_042679445.1 Arthrobacter sp. GCM10027362 | reverse complement strand
GTCCGGCAGCACCGCCCGCACCGCTGCCACCCGGGCCACGTCGGCGTCCACGTCCTGGCCCCGCTCGGCCACTTTGACCTTGACCGTCTGCGTGCCGTCATACCGGGCCAGGACCGCCGGCACCTGGGCCGGGGGCACCGCCGGCACCGTGGCGTTCACCGGAACCGACCGGCGCAGCGGCGGCGGGAAGCCCTGCCAGCCCGCCTCGATCGCCGCCCGCAGCCAAGGCACGGCCTCGGCCTCGTCGTACTCGGTAAACGGGGAAAACTCCGCCCAGCCCGCCGGACCGTGCAAGAGCAGGGCCTCGCGCTGCAGCACGCCGCGGAACCTGACCTTCATCGGCAGGCTCACCACCCGCGCGGCGGCCAGCAGTTCCTCCAGGTCCGGCAAGTCATCGTTCACGGCTCCACTGTACGCCGGGCCAGCAGCCGGCTTCCGCGCCGGGCGGGTGACAGGACCGGCACAGCCAGCTGTGGCAACCTGTTAAAAGATGAGTTCTCCAAGACCGCAGCCCCGCGCCGGCACCCGTGCAGCCGGGCCGGCCCGCTCCCGGCGGGCCGGCCGTTCGCCCGTGCTCTTCTGGCTCGGGGCCGCATTGTGCGCCGCCGCCTTCGCCTGCACCTACTACGTGTTCGTGCGCACCGCCACGGGCCAGTTCGTGGATGAATCCGCCTGGGCCGAGGCCGAGTCCGGCTGGCGGCTGGGGCGCGGCCTGTCCCTGCGGTTCCTGGCGCTGCTCCCGGATGTCTCCGCCGCCCTGGCCGCGCTGGTGCTGGTCTGGGTGGTGCTGGCGCGGCGGCGCTGGTCTGCCGCCGCGGCGGCCGTCGGCGTGGTGGCAGCCTCAGCGGCCAGCAGCTGGCTGCTGAAGAACCTGCTGCTGGAGCGGCCGGACTGGGGTGTGTCCATGCTGGCGCACAATTCGCTGCCGTCCGGCCACACCACCATCGCCGCCGCGGCGGCCCTGGCCGTCTTCCTGGTGGTCTCCCCCAGGTGGCGGCCCTTCACCGCGGCGGCCGGCGGGTTGTACGCGGTGCTGGCCGGCGCCGCCACCCTGATCAGCGGCTGGCACCGGCCGGCGGACGTGGTGGCAGCCTTCCTGGTGGCCGGATTCTGGACGCTGCTCGCCGGGCCGCTGGTGCTGCGCTCCGGCGAAGGCTGGAACGTGTTCCACGGCTACGGCACCTTCTGGGCCTCGTCCCGCTGGTGGCCCCGGCTGTGCTGGCTGCTGGCGCTGCTGGGGACGGCGACGGCCGCCGAACTCTACTGGTACATCAGCCGGGTGGGCCCCGCGCCCACCCCCGGCACGGGGCTGCTGCCGCTGTTCTTCTGGGCCGGACTGGGGCTGATCACCGCCACCGGCATGCTGCTCAGCGCGCTGCTGACGTGGCTGTTCAGCCTGCAGGCGGGGCGCCCCGCGCCCCGCACCAAGAGGCACGCCCTGCCCTAACGGGCACTCCGCAGCCGCTCGAGCAGGATCCGGGACTGCACCGGCCCATAGGGCAGGATCGGAATCGCCTTGGTGGAGTCCGAGGGTGTCTCCCGGCTGGCGGCACTGGCCATCCGCACCGCCAGTGCCATGGTCTCCCACATGCTCTTGACGAAGGCGTAGCTGACCGTCTGTCCGTGGCCGGGCACCAGCACCTCGTACTCATGCCGCAGGGCCGAGACCCGGCGCAGGGTGTCCACCCAGTCCCGCGGGTAGGAATCCTCGAACTGCGGATACGCTCCCTGTTCCACCAGGTCCCCGGCAAACAGCGTCGAGGGCGTGCCCACCAGCAGGTCCCCGTCCGTGTGTCCGCGGCCCAGGTAGAAAAGCTTCACCGGCAGGTTGCCCAGTTCCACCGTGACCGGCTGGGCGTCCACCAGCCTGGTGGGCACCCGGATCCCGGTGTGCCGGCCCGTAGCGGCGGCCATCTCCGGTTCGGTGCCGGCCACGAGCGCGCGCTGTTCGGCACCGTTCTCGGCCATGTCGTGCCCGCAGTTGCGGTGCGCATAGAACTCGTGCACGCCGTTGTCGGCAAAGAAGGCGTTGCCGAAGACATGGTCGAAATGCGAGTGGGTATTGACCACGACGAGGGGCAGCTTGGTCAGCTCCCGCACCGCCGTGTAGATCTGCCGCGCCTGGCGCGGCCCGGCACCGGTATCGATGACCATGGCCTTGTCGCGCCCAATGACCAGGCCGGAGTTGAGCCGGTAGTCCCTGGTCCGGATCACGTAGTTTCCGGGTGCCACCTGCAGGTATTCGGCCATGGCTGCGGTGTGTTCGGCTTGTGCGGCATCGCTCATGCGGGCCGGTCCCCTCCGTTGCGGTATGTCCGGCGGCGCTTCGCCGCCGCTGGCTACAGCGCGGGCAGGCGGCTCAGGGCCCGCCCGCGCTACCTAGCTAAGTTACCGCGGGCAGAGGCATGGGTGCACGCCGGCAGTGGTGCGCCGGCGTGCCCTGCGGTGCTGCCGGGCCTTATTCTTCGCGCACTTCCCCGTAGGGAATCCGCGCGTCCACCACGGCCTGCACGTAGTGGGTGCCGGCCCCGCGGACCAGCACGCCGTGCTCGCGTTCGGCCGCGGACTCCAGGAAGACCGGACGCAGGGCCTCGGCGTGGGTGCTGCCAAGCTGGTCCAGGTAGCGCTGATATGCCTCCGGCAGTTGTGTCATGGTCCAAGGGTGGCATCCTCCCCTCCTGCTGGGAAGGGATTCCCGGGTCCTGTTTCGCCGTCATCTGCCGCTGCGCCCAACAGCGGGGATGTCCGGACGGAAGCCCGCCCCGGGTGCGGTCACAGCTCGGCCAGCACCGTGGCGGGATTCTCGATCGCGTCCGCCACGTAGCGCAGGAACCCGGCGGCGGTGCCGCCGTCGCAGATCCGGTGGTCGAAGACCAGGACCAGCTCGGCCACCTTGCGCACGGCCAGCTGGCCGCCGAGCACCCACGGCCGGTCCATGATCCGGCCCACCCCCAGGATCGCCGCCTCCGGGTAGTTGATGATCGCGGCGCTGCCGTCCACGCCGAACACGCCGTAGTTGTTCAGCGTGAACGTGCCGCCGGTCAGTTCGGCCGGGCTTGCCTTGCCTTCGCGGGCGAGTCCGGTGAGCCGGCGGATCTGGGCGTCCAGCTGCCGGGCGTTCAGCCGGTGCGCGCCGCGGATGCTGGGTACCAGCAGCCCGCGCCCGGTCTGGGCGGCAAAGCCGAGGTTCACGCCGTCGAACCGGACGATCTCCCCGTCCTCGATCCGTGAATTCAGCTCCGGGTACCGGGCCAGCCCGGCCAGCACGAAGCGGGCGATGAAGGCCAGCAGGCCGGGGGTGTTCTCCGGGTCGCGCGCCTTGAGCGACTCGCGCAGTTCCACCAGGGCGGTGGCGTCCACGTCCACCCACACCGTCGCCTCGGGGATTTCCGTGCGGCTGCGGGACATCGCCTCCGCCACGGCCTTGCGCACCCCGCGCATCGGCGTCCGGGACGCGATGCCGAGGCCCGTCCGGGAATCCGTGCCGGGCAGGGACTGGGGTCCGGCGGGAGCCGCCGGGGCGACCGGGGCGGCAGC
>NZ_JBHTML010000286.1:513-3553 GCF_042679445.1 Arthrobacter sp. GCM10027362 | reverse complement strand
GCTGGCACGCCCTGGCAGGGCGGCCGCCGGCGTGGCCCCTGCCGCGGGTGCTGGCCCTGAAGCCGCTGCTGGCCGGTGCGTGCCTGGTGCTTGGCCTGGTCCTGCTGTCCGGCCGGCCGAGCGGGCCGCTGGCCATGCTGGTCATCGCGGTCACCGGCGTCGCCTATTTCGTGCCCGACCTGCTGCTGTACAGCCGCGGGCAGGAGCGGCAGGCGGCCATCAGACTGGAGCTGCCTGACACCCTGGACCAGATGATGATTGCGGTGGAGGCCGGACTGGGCTTCGACGCGGCCATGGCCCGCGCCGGCGAGAACGGAAAGGGGCCGCTGGCCGAGGAGCTGGTCCGCACGCTGCAGGACATGCGTGTCGGGTTGTCGCGCAAAAACGCCTACCGGGCGCTGGGGGAACGCACCTCGGTCCCGGACCTGCGAGGGTTCATCCGGTCGGTCATCCAGGCCGACGCATACGGGATCTCCATCAGTGCGGTCCTGCGCACCCAGGCGCAGGAAATGCGGCTCAAACGCCGTCAGCGCGCCGAGGAAAAGGCCATGCAGCTACCGGTGAAAGTCCTTTTCCCCCTGATGTTTTGCATCCTGCCGGTGCTGTTCATCGCCGTGCTGGGACCGACGGTCCTGAGCATCGCGGCGTCCTTCTCCTGACGCTCCTGCCCGGAAACGCGAAAGCCCCCGCCGAAGCGGGGGCTTTCATCCGTGCGCCCAAAGGGATTCGAACCCCTGACCTTCTGTTCCGTAGACAGACGCTCTATCCAGCTGAGCTATGGGCGCTTGGCCTCGCGGCCGGATATAACTCTAGCGTGGTTGGCCGGAGTTTCCAAATCGGCCGGATCGGCCCCCTGGTTCCCTGGATTTCCGCGGCTGTACCGGCAGGCGGGACGGGGCCGGCCGGGCCGTCGGCCCCGCGTGTTGAAGGCCGCGGGCGGACCGGATAGACTAGACCGGTCTACGTGACCTTGGTCACATAATTTCGCTGTCGTTTTTTGAAACTATTGCTGAATATCCCGGAAAACCGCGGAATGCCGAGCGGGAAGGAGCGCCCAAGATCCGCCGGGAGGCAATTCGGCCGCAATCCGGTCTACCCGCCTACCCCTACCATCGTTAGACACCACTGACCTAACGAAGGGGAGAGTCATGGGCGATACCGCGCGTCAAACCGTCCTTGAGGGGGCACTTATGGAGGCACCGACCACCCATCCGAAGCTGCGTGCCTGGGTTTCCGAGGTTGCCGAGCTGACCCAGCCCGACTCTGTCTATTGGGTCGACGGGTCGGAGGAAGAATACGCGCGGCTCACCGGCGAGCTGGTGGAGGCCGGCACGCTGCGCCGGCTGAACCCCGAGCTGTTTCCGAACTCCTTCGCCGGCTTCTCCGATCCCAAGGATGTGGCCCGGGTCGAGGACCGCACGTTCATCTGCTCCCAATCCAAGCGCGACGCCGGCTTCACCAACAACTGGATGGACCCGGGCGAGATGAAGGCCATCCTCAAGGACCGCTTCAACGGCAGCATGCGCGGGCGCACCATGTACGTGATTCCGTTCGTGATGGGCCACCTGGACGCCGAGGACCCGAAGTTCGGCGTCGAAATCACCGACAGCGCCTACGTGGTCGCCTCGATGCGCATCATGGCGCGCATCGGTTCGGACGTGCTGCGCAGGATGGAGCAGACCGACGCGTTCTTTGTCCCGGCCCTGCACTCCGTGGGCGCCCCGCTGGAGCCGGGCCAGGCCGACGTGCCGTGGCCGTGCAACGACGAGAAGTGGATCGTGCACTTCCCCGAGGAGCGCTCCATCTACTCCTACGGCTCCGGCTACGGCGGCAACGCGCTGCTGGGCAAGAAGTGCTACTCGCTGCGCATCGCCTCGGTGATGGCCCGCGACGAGGGCTGGCTGGCCGAGCACATGCTCATCCTCAAGCTCACCAGCCCGGAGAACAAGGTCTACCACATTGCCGCCGCGTTCCCGTCGGCCTGCGGCAAGACCAACCTCGCGCTGCTGGACCCGACCGTCGAAGGCTGGAAGGCCGAGACCCTGGGCGACGACATCAACTGGATGCGCTTCGGCAAGGAGGGCGAACTGCGCGGGGTGAACCCGGAGTTCGGCCTGTTCGGTGTGGCACCGGGCACCGGCTGGGGCACCAACCCCAACGCCATGCAGGCCATCGCCAAGGGCAACTCCATCTTCACCAACGTGGCCCTGACCGATGACGGCGGCGTCTGGTGGGAGGGCATGACCGAGGAGACCCCGGAGCACCTGACCGACTGGCAGGGCAACGACTGGACCCCGGATTCCGGCCGTCCCGCCGCCCACCCGAACTCGCGCTTCTGCACCCCGATCACCCAGATCGACATGCTCGCCCCCGAGTACCACGATCCGGAGGGCGTGGAGATCAACGCCATCCTCTTCGGCGGCCGCCGCAAGACCACCATCCCTTTGGTCACCCAGGCCCGGGACTGGACCAACGGCATCTTCATGGGCGCCACGCTGTCCTCGGAGACCACCGCCGCGGCCACCGGCGCCGTCGGCGTGGTGCGCCGCGATCCGATGGCGATGCTGCCGTTCATCGGCTACGACGCCGGCGACTACCTCAAGCACTGGATCACCCTCTCCGGCAAGGCCAACCAGGACCGGCTGCCCCAGATCTTCCTGGTCAACTGGTTCCGCCGCACGGCCGACGGCGGCTTCGCCTGGCCGGGCTTCGGGGACAACTCCCGTGTCCTCAAGTGGGCGGTCGAGCGCATCGAGGGCAAGGCCGACGCGGTGGAGACCCCGATCGGCTACATTCCGACCGGCGACTCGATCGACCTGACCGGCCTGGACATGACCCCGGCCAATGTCGAGGAGGCCGTCAAGGTGGATCCGGCCGAGTGGGTCGAGGAGCTCAAGGGCATCGAGGAGTGGTTCGCCCGCTTCGGCGACTCGCTGCCGGATGAGCTGGCCGACCAGCTGGCCGACCTGAAGAAGCGCTTCGCAGAGGCCTAAACGGCGCAGCCATCGCAGGGAGGGGTCCCCGCCGCACGGCCGGGACC
>NZ_JBHTML010000286.1:0-504 GCF_042679445.1 Arthrobacter sp. GCM10027362 | reverse complement strand
CCCCCCCCCCCCCCACC
This sequence comes from Arthrobacter sp. GCM10027362, assembly GCF_042679445.1. NCBI lineage: Bacteria > Bacillati > Actinomycetota > Actinomycetes > Micrococcales > Micrococcaceae > Arthrobacter > Arthrobacter sp. GCM10027362. The sequence continues at coordinate 487 of NZ_JBHTML010000286.1, read as the reverse complement.
CCTCCCTTCCCCTTGAAAAATCGGCCGGCAGAGGCTGCCTTCCCGGAAAATTCGGGCAGTAGATGTCGCCGCCCGGCAGGAATTGGCCGGCAGGCGCCGGCGGGACGGCCCAGGCACCGGCTGCAGGCGCCGGCCGCCGTACCGGTACGGCAGCCGGCGGTCTTGGTGCCCGCCCCGCAGGGGCATAGCTTGTAGGGGAACGCACTCTCCACCAAGCCGCCAGGGGGGCCTCATGACGCCGGGCAAGATGACCGGGACGCTGGCAGAATTCGGCGCAGCCGACGTGGCACTGGCCGGCGGCAAGGGCGCCAACCTCGGCGAGCTGGTGCGGCAGGGCTTTCCGGTGCCGGACGGGTTCGTCATTACGACGGCGGCCTACCGGGCCCTGCTGGCCCTGACGCCGCTGGGCGCGCAGCTGGAGCAGGCGCTGGCGTCCGGGGCGGACGGGGCGCGGATCCGGGAGCTGTTCGCCGCGGCCGCGATGCCG
>NZ_JBHTML010000285.1:0-3555 GCF_042679445.1 Arthrobacter sp. GCM10027362 | reverse complement strand
CCGATCGCCACCGGGGCGGGGGAGCGGGGAACCCGGGACATCTCGCTGCTCAAATCGGTGCTCATAACGGACCTTTCGTGGGGGTGGATACCGCCGGCGGGGCCGGCGGTGCGGGCGGAGAGGATCCGCTCGCAGATTTCGCGGACGGCACCGTCGCCGCCCGGCTGCCGCAGCACCAGGCGTGCTGCGGCCTTGGCCTCGGGCCGGGCGTCCGCCACGGCCACCGGCCAGCCGACCAGGCCCATGGCGGGCAGGTCGTTGACGTCGTTGCCCAGGTAGGCAACGCGCGCCGGATCCAGGCGGCAGGCCCGCATCCAGGCGCCCAGGGCGGCGGCCTTGTCCGCCACGTCCTGGACGACGTCGATCCCGAGCTTGGCCGCCCGGGCGCTCACCACCGGGTTGGTTTCGGTGGAGACGATCAGCTGCGGCACCCCGGCCCGGCGCAGCCGGGCCACGCCCATGCCGTCGGAGCGGCTGATGCGGACGAATTCCTCGCCCCCGGCGTTGACGAAGGCGTGGTCGTCGGTGTGCACGCCGTCGAAATCCATCACCAGGGCGTCCACGTCAACCGCCTCCGGCTGCCGGCGGCCAGCCAGGGCGCGGACCAGCGCCAGGTCTTCGGGCGCGTCGATTTCCACGGCGTCGCCGGCGGGTACCGGCTGCAGGGCCAGCCGGCCGAAGAAGCGGTGCCGGCGGGCCAGGAAGCCCTCGGTGCGCATGGCATAGAAGGCGCCGGTCTCCCGGTACTGGGGCTCGCGGTCCTGCCGGCGCGGCCGGAAGTCCGCGCTGTGCCCGACGGCGGCCACCGCGCCGTCGCCGTCCACGGTCCAGAGGAAGCCGTGGTCCTCGGCCGCCGAGAAGGCCACGTCGGCCTCGGCGTCCAGGACGGTGCGGATTGCCTCGTTCAGGTCGGCCGGATCGATGAACGGCGAGGTGCACTGCAGCAGGACGGTCACGGCCGGCTGCGCGGGGCGGGTGCCGAGCACGTGCAGCACGGCGGATTCGCTGGTGGCGGCGTCCCCGGACAGTTCCGCCGGCCTTTCCACGGTTTCGGCGCCGCAGCGCAAAGCCTCGGCGCGGATGTCCGGGTGGTCCGTGCTGACGACGACGCCGGTGACCAGCGGCGCGGCGAGCGCGGCGTCGACGGCCCGGGCCAGCAGGCTGCGGCCGGCCACCGGGGCCAGGTTCTTGAACGGGATGCCCTTGGATCCGCCGCGGGCGGGAATGACAACCAGGACGTCGGGAACGGCGTCGGAACCGGCAGCGGGACTGTTCTTGGTGCTCACTGTGGTCACGCTAGGAGGCCCGGATGACCTCGCGGGGTCCCCGAGGTTAATCGGCGGTGAGCGTCCGGCAACGATTCACCGTCCGCCCCTCCCGCCGGCTTGCCGGATGATTCCCGTTTCGGGAGGGAAAACGGCGCGATGCGAACAGCCGATCCGCGGGGGGCAGTAAGGTGGGCTGTATGCCCGCGCTCACCCCGGCCAGGCCGCCGTCGCGCCGCCGACTGCCGCTGCGCATCGTGGTGCCCAGCAGGAACGATCCCTTCCTGCGCCGGTATACCGAGATGCTGGGCGGGCCGCTGGGGCGCCACACCGCCCCGGGGATCGTCTCGCCCGGCTTCTTCACGGTGGAGCGGGTGCTGATCATCATGACCACGCTGGCCGCGCTGCTGTCCGTGCTGGTCAAGACCCCGTGCCGGGCCGGGGGCTGGACGCAGCCGGACTACTTCTACCAGGCCTGCTATTCGGACTGGCCGGTGCTTTTCGCCTCCCGGCATCTGGCCGAGGGCGTGTTCCCGCTGCTGAATCCGGACAGCTTCTTCGAGTACCCCGCGCTGCTGGGCCTGCTGGCCGGGGCCACCGCCTGGCTGGTTCCGGGCCGGGGCGACACCGGGGAGCGTGCGCTGGCCTACTTCGACATCAACGCGGCCCTGGCGGCGGCGGCGTGGATGGTCACCGTGCTGGCGACGGCGCGGATGGGCCACCGCCGCCCCTGGGACGCCGCCATGGTGGCGCTGGCGCCGGGCATTGTGCTGGCCGGAACCATTAACTGGGACCTCTGGGCGGCGATGCTGACGGCGCTGGGCATGCTGGCCTTCGCGCGGAACCGGCCGGTGGCGGCCGGGGTGTACCTGGGCCTGGGCACCGCCTTGAAGGCCTATCCGCTGCTGGTTTTCGGCGCCATCATCCTGCTGGCCGTGCGCACCGGCAGATACCGTGCCCCGGGCCTGGCGGCCGGGTCCGCCGCCGCCGCCTGGCTGCTGGTCAACGTGCCGGTCCTGCTCCTCAACCCCGCCGGCTGGGGACAGTTCCTGGCCTACAGCCGGGACCGCGGGGCCGGCTACTCCTCGATCTGGTATGCCTGGAACCTGAGCGCGGACGGCCGGCTGCTGCCGCAGCTGGACGCCACCTTCATCAACGTGGCCTCGCTGCTGCTCTTCCTGGCCGCCTGTGCCGGGATCGCCCTGTTGGCGCTGACCGCCCCGCGCCGGCCGCGGCTGGCCTCGCTGGCCTTCCTGGTGGTGGCGGCTTTTGTGCTGACCAACAAGGTCTATTCGCCCCAGTTCGTGCTGTGGCTGGTGCCGTTGGCCGCCCTGGCCTACCCGCGCTGGCGGGACTTCCTCATCTGGCAGTTCTTCGAGGTCATGCACTGGTGGGCCATCTGGATGTACCTGGGCCGCAGCACCAGCGACGGCGTCCCCGAGCACAACCTGGACACCCCGTACTACGTGCTGGCCGTGCTCGGGCACATTGCCGCAACGGCCTGGCTGATGGCCAGGGTGGTCCGGTCCGTCCGGCATCCGGAGCGGGACGTGGTGCGCCGGCTGGACATCGACGATCCGCAGGGCGGTCCGTTCGACGGCGCCCCGGACCGGTTCGTGCTTGCCGGTCCGGCACCGCGGCACATGCTCCGGCGGCCGCTTCGGAAGGAGGCGCAGGCATGACCCTTCCGGCCCACGGCGCCGACGGCCCGGACGCCGTCGTCGTCGGCTCCGGTCCGAACGGGCTGGCGGCCGCCGTGGTGCTGGCCCGCGCCGGCCTGAAGGTCCAGGTCCTCGAGGCCGCCGGGAAACCGGGCGGCGGGGCCCGGACCGAGGAACTGATCGAACCGGGCCACTGGCACGATATCTGCTCGGCGGTGCACCCGATGGCCGTGGCCTCCCCGTTCTTCAGCGCCTTCGGCCTCGCCGAACGTATCCGCCTGCATACCCCCGAGATCTCCTATGCGCAGGTCGTCGACGGGGCGGATGCGGCCATTGCCTACCGCAGCCTGGCCCGCACGGTCGAAGGGCTCGGGGCGGACGGGCCCGCCTACCGTTCCCTGATGGAGCCGCTGGTGCACGGAGCGGAGCAGCTGCTGGACCTGACCATGAACCAGCTGCTGCGGCTGCCGGATTCGCCGCTGGCGGCCGCCCGCTACGGGTTCCGGGCGCTGGAACAGGGCAGCCCGTGCTGGAATATGCGCTTCAAGGAATACCATGCCCCGGCGCTGCTGGCCGGGGTGGCCGCGCACACCCCCGGCGGGCTGCGCCGGCCCCTGGCCGCCGGGGCG
>NZ_JBHTML010000284.1:0-3585 GCF_042679445.1 Arthrobacter sp. GCM10027362 | reverse complement strand
CCCGGGCGCGAACGGCAGCATGGCCGCAGCCACGGCGGCCGCGCTGCCGCCGGAAGAACCGCCCGGACTCAGCGCCGGGTCCAGCGGGTTGCGCGCCGGCGCGGCAACCCGGTTCTCGCTGTAGGAGGTCAGGCCGAACTCGGGCACCTGGGTCTTGCCCAGGCTGATGGCCCCGGCCTGCTGCAGCACCTCCACGAGGGTGTGGCTGAAGGCGGCGGGCGCATGCTCCAGCGCCGAGCTGCCGTGCGTGGTCTTCACCCCGGCGACGTCGGTCAGGTCCTTGAACGCCAGCGGCAGCCCGTGCAGCCGGGGCAGGGCCTCCCCGCGCGCCTGGCGGGCGTCGGCCACGCGGGCCTGGGCCAGCGCAAGCTCGGCGGTCACGGTAATGAAGGCGCCGAGCCGGGGATTGAGCTGGTCGATCCGGCGCAGGTAGTGCTCGGTGAGTTCGAGCGCGCCGAGCTCGCCGGCGCGGATGGCGTTGCGCTGCTGCAGCGCGGTGAGTTCATGCAGTTCGGTCATAACGGTTCATTGAAGGCTGTCCGGCGGAGTGGGCTCCGCAGCGCTCGCATCCGCTGCGGACCCCCTGGGCCTTTGCGGGAGCGCCCGGCCCTTATCCGAGGAAGCGGGTCTCGATCGGTTCCTCCAGGGCCACGGCCTCCGGGCCGTCCCCGGCGTGGACGGTGACCCGCCAGGCCTGTTTGCCCTCCACCTCGGTGACCGCCTCGGCCAGGGCGGTGCCCCGGTACACCAGCCCGACGCCGTCGTCGGTGCAGTGCGTCTCGCCCAGGGTGCCGGCCGCCACCAGCTGGTGCACGAGCGGGCGGCGCTGCGGCTCGGAATCGTAGTGCACGCCGTTGTCGTAGGGCAGCAGGGCCAGGCCGTTGGTGACCGCGCGCAGGTCCGGGCCGAAGGAATCGGTGGTGCCGCCGCGGAACCAGCAGATGGAACCGGCCGAGACGCCGGCCAGCACCACCCCGGCCTCCCAGACCCGCCGGAAGACCGCGTCCAGCCCGTGCACCCGCCACACCGCCAGCAGGTTGGCCACCGAGCCGCCGTTGACCCAGACCACGTCCTGCTCCAGCAGGTGCTCCTCCATATTGGCGATGTTGGGCATGCTGAACAGGTTCAGGTGCGCCAGGTCGAAGCCGGCCACCCGTGCGGCGTCGCTGAGGTCGCTGTTGAAGGCCCGCTGGTCCCCGCCCGCGGTGCCCAGGTGGGTGATCCGGGGCGCGCGGCCGGTGGCGCCGGAGAGTTCGACGGCGTGGTGGACCAGGTGGTTGAACTCGAGCCTGGTCCGGTGGCCGGGCTTGTAGCCACCGGAGGTGGCCAGGATGGTGGGCTGTTCGGCGGCCATTCACGTACCTCGGTCATTTTCATTAAGTTGCACGGGTGATCCCACTATAGGCTGGAGGGGACGGCACTGCGGCGGCCAGCCAACCCGCTGCCGGCTGTTTTCCAAATGATCCCGCAGCAGCTATTCGGAGGTTCCATGAGCGGCATCGAGAACGTGGGCGTGGACGGCATCGGCCCGGGGGCCAAGGTGCTGGATGTCCGCGAGGACTACGAATGGGAGGCCGGGCATATAGGCGGCGCCGTGCATATTCCGTTGGACCAGTTGCCGGAGCGGCTGGAGGAACTGGACCCGGACGAGGACCTGTACGTGATCTGCCGGACCGGCGGGCGCTCCTACCGGGCCGCGGCGTGGCTGGTGGGCCACGGCTACTCCGCGGTGAATGTCAGCGGCGGCATGGATGCGTGGATGGAAGCGGGGCGGGACATGGTGTCCGATAACGGCCAGCAGCCGACGGTGCTGTAGCCGATGGCCCCCATCTACACCTACCTGGGCCCGGAGGGGACCTTCACCGAGGCCGCCCTGCTGCAGGTTTCCGGGGCCGCCGAATCCCTGCGCATCCCCGCCCCCAATGTGAACATCGCGCTGGAGAAGGTCCGCACCGGAGAGGCCGACGCGGCCATGGTGCCGATCGAGAATTCCGTCGAAGGCGGGGTCAGTGCCACGCTGGATGCGATTTCCACCGGCGAGCCGCTGGGCATCATCGGGGAGAAGCTGGTGCCGATCCGCTTCGTGCTGGTGGCCAAGCCGGGGCTGGCGCTGGAGGACATCAAGGCGGTGTCCACCCACTCGCATGCCTGGGCGCAGTGCAAGCAGTGGAGCGACAGGAATATTCCCCAGGCGGAATACCTGCCCGGATCCTCGACCGCTGCCGCGGCAGTGGGGCTGCTGGCCGAGAACTGCCCGTACGACGCGGCCATCTGCTCCCCGCTGGTGGCCGAGCAGCGCGGGCTGACCGTGCTCGCCGAAGACATCGGCGACGTTGCCGACGCCGTGACGCGCTTCATCCTGGTCAGCAAGCCCGGTCCGCTGCCGGCCCCGACGGGCTCGGACAAGACCACTTTGGTGGTCCCGCTGCCGGAGGACCGCCCCGGTGCGCTGATGGAGATCCTGGAGCAGTTCGCCACCCGCGGGGTGAACCTGAGCCGGATCGAGTCCCGGCCCACCGGCCAGTACCTGGGCGACTACTTCTTCAGCATCGACGCCGACGGGCATCTGGCCGAGGAGCGGGTGGCCGATGCGGTGCGCGGGCTGCACCGGGTCAGCCCGCAACTGCGCTTCCTCGGGTCCTACCCGAGGGCGGACCGGCGCGGATACTCGGTACCGCGGTATCATCAGGACCAAGCATTCCGCCAGGCACATGCCTGGGTCGAGGGGATCCTGAAAGGGCGCTGATGCCGCGTTTGCGCCGCAGCGACTGGGCCGGGCCGGGCTATACCCGGCGCAGGAGGGGTCCGGGCTTCAGCTACCGGGCCCCGGATGGCAGCGCGCTCCGGGACCCGGACGAACTGGAGCGCATCAAGGCGCTGGCCATCCCTCCTGCCTGGCGCCGGGTCTGGATCTGTCCCTACCCGAACGGGCACATCCAGGCCGTCGGCTTTGACGACGCCGGGCGCCGGCAGTACATCTACCATCCCTTCTGGCGCCAGCGGCAGGACGCGCGCAAATTCGACCGTGCCCTCGACTTCGCCGCCCGGCTGCCGGTGATCCGCGCCGCCGTGACGCGGGACCTGGCGGGGGAGGGCTTCACTCGGGACCGGGCCTATGCCGCCGCCGTGCGGATCATGGACATTGGGGCGCTGCGCATTGGCAGTTCCGAGTATGCGGACAGCAACGGCTCCTACGGGGTGACCACCCTGCAGGCCACGCACGTGAGCGTGAAGGGCTCCACGATCGAGCTGGACTTCCCGGGCAAGAGCGGCCAGCAGTGGCAGACGGTCATCGAAGACAAGGCGGTGGCGGCCTTCGTGGCAGCAGTCGTCGAGGGTGGCAGCCCGACGGCCCTTGCCTACCGGCAGAACGGCAGCTGGCATGCCGTGGAGGCCTCCGCGCTGAACGACTACCTGCGCAGGATCAGCGGCGGGGATTTCACCGCGAAGGACTTCCGGACCTGGCAGGCCACGGTGCTCGCCGCCGGCTCCCTCGCCAAGGCGGACAAGGCCCTGCGCTCCGAGGCCCGGCACAAGCGGGCTGCGAAGGTGCGCCGCTCGGCCGCCGGCGCCGCCGTCCGCAGC
>NZ_JBHTML010000283.1:0-3590 GCF_042679445.1 Arthrobacter sp. GCM10027362 | reverse complement strand
GGCCGGGGCCGGGGTTTCGGCCTGGATCTGGGTGGACTGCGGGCTCACCTGGGACTGGGCCGCGGCAGGAGCGGCACCGGCCGTGCCGGACAGGCCGAGCTTGGCCGAGCAGGCGGGCCAGGCGCCCCAGCCCTGTCCGGCCAGGACCTTCTCGGCCACGGCGATCTGCTGCTCGCGGCTGGCGTTCTCGGGTGCACCGGCTCCGCCGTAGGCGGCCCAGGTGCTCGGGGTGAACTGCAGTCCGCCGGAGAACCCGTTGCCGGTGTTGATGCTCCAGTTTCCACCGGACTCGCACTGCGCCAGCGCGTCCCAGGTGGCGCCGTCCGCGGCGTTGGCGGGGGCGGCCATCGCCACACCCGCGCCGGACAGGGCCGCAACGGCCAGGCCTCCGCGCAGGACGCGGCTGAATTTCTTGTTCTTAAGTACGTTCACAATGCTCCACAGGGGCCACCTTCGCTCCATCCGTCCCCGGACTTCATCGCGCCGCCGTCAACCGCTCGTTGGATCGAGGTCAATTCCGACGTCTGCCATGTTGACGGCGTATGGTGTGGGCAGCGCCGAGCATATTCGGTTTTTATCGCCGGATATTGCCCGGCCGCACCGGGACCTTGGTCCCCAGCACCCGCGCTACGTTACCGGAACGTTATTTGGTGACCAAATCGAGACCAAACTGCGGTGTAACCCCGGAAAATCCGCGTATTCACGCGGATTTGCGGGAAAGGGCGGCCGTTGCCGTAATCACTTTGTGATTTTTCTCACGTTTAATCCCGCGTTTGGGCCGGCCGGATCCGGACCTCCTGCCGCATCACCCCTTGCGCGGGCTGCCGGCCACCGGCCGGCAGCCCGCGTCCCTGCCGCCTGCGGTCCCGCCGGCGGCAGGCAGAACAGGCGCGGCGGGGATGGCTATATGATGAATATCTAAATCCATGAACTACTGAAGGCCCCGGATGGATCCCCTCACCGATTTCCACGCCCCGCTGTATGAGCTCAAGGCCAACCTCTTCAAGGGGCTCGCCCACCCTGTCCGCATCCGCGTCCTCGAGCTGCTGGCCGCCTCCCCCGCGGTCTCGGTGGCCGAGCTGATCGCCGCAACCGGCCAGGAGGCCTCCAACCTGTCGCAGCACCTGTCCGTACTGCGCCGCCACCAGCTGGTGGACTCCGAGCGCCGCGGCAGCCAGGTCTTCTACCGGCTGGCCCACCACCAGGTGGCCGAGCTGCTGGCCGTGGCCCGCAGCCTGCTGCACGAGGTGCTGGACACCACCCGGAAAAACCTGGAATTGTCCGCCAGCCTGCCCGGCGTCCCCGCCCTCCCGGCCCCCGGCCCCGCAGAGGGGGAACGGCGGTGACCAAGGCGGCGGCATCGATCCGCGCGCTGCTGCCCGGCAAGGCGGACTACGCCGTGCTCGGGCGCAGCTGGAAATCCGACCTCACCGCGGGCATCACCGTAGGCATCGTGGCCCTGCCGCTGGCCCTGGCCTTCGGGGTCAGCTCCGGCGCCGGCGCGGCAGCCGGGCTGGTCACCGCCATCGTCGCCGGCCTGGTGGCGGCGGTGTTCGGCGGTTCCAACGTGCAGGTCTCCGGGCCGACCGGCGCCATGGTGGTGGTCCTGGCGCCGGTGATTGCCACCTACGGCCTGTCGGTGCTGCCGGTGGTCACCGTCATGGCCGGGCTCATCGTGCTGGCCGCGGGCGCGCTCAGGCTCGGCCGGGCGGTCACCTACATCCCGTGGCCGGTGATCGAAGGCTTCACGCTGGGCATTGCCGCCATCATCTTCCTCCAGCAGGTCCCGGCCGCCTTCGGCGTGCCCGCCGGCGACAGCACCAACGCCGCGGTGTCGGCCCTGCAGGCGCTGGGCACCACGAACTGGTCCACGCTGTTCTGGCCGGCGGTCATGGTGCTGGTCGTCGCCGCCGTCATGGTGCTGGCGCCGAAGCTCCACCCGCAGGTTCCCGGTTCCATCATCGGCATCATCGTGGCCACCGCCATTGCCCGGCTGGCGGGCCTGCCGGTGGCCCGGATCGGGGAGCTTCCCCATGCCCTGCCCGCCCCGGCCCTTCCGCTGTCCGACCCGTCCACCGCCGCGGCGCTCCTGGGTCCGGCCCTGACCATCGCCGCGCTGGCCGCAATCGAGTCGCTGCTCTCGGCCCGGGTCGCCGCCTCCATCTCCGACACCGGCCCGTACGACGCGGACCGGGAGCTGGCGGGCCAGGGCCTGGCCTCGGTGGCTTCCGGCTTCTTCGGCGGCATGCCCGCCACCGGCGCCATCGCCCGCACCGCGGTCAACATCCGCTCCGGCGCCCGGTCCCGGCTGGCCGGCGTCGTCCACGCCCTGGTGCTGCTTGCCGTCGTCTATCTGGCCGCGGACCTGGTCGCGCAGATCCCGCTGGCCGCCCTCTCCGGTGTCCTGATGGTCACCGCCACCCGGATGGTCGCGCCGGCCACGCTGCGCAGCGTGATCGGCTCGACCCGCGCGGACACCGTCGTTTTCTTCGTCACCGCCGTCATCACCGTGTCCCTGGACCTGATCCAGGCCGTGGAGATCGGCATCGTGGTCGCCGCGTTCTTCGCCCTGCGCGCCCTGGTCAAATCCAGCGGCGTGCACCGGGAGGAACTGCCCGGGCCGGTCCGGGACGGGGACGAACAGATTGCGCTGTTCCGGCTGGACGGCGCGCTGTTCTTCGGCGCCGCCGAGCGGGTGCTCGAACGGGTGGGCGCGATCCGCAATGCCGGCGTGGTCATCATCCGCATGTCGCAGCTGCAGATCCTCGACGCCACCGGCGCCCGGGTCATCGCCGAACTGGTCACCGCCCTGGAACGCCGCGGCATCACCGTGCTCATCAAGGGCATCCAGGAACGGCACCTGGCGCTGGCCCGCCGGGTGGGCGTGCTGGATTCGCTGCGGCACCGGAACCACCTCTTCACCGAGCTCGAACCCGCGGTGGAGCACGCCCGCAGCCATGTCCTGCGGAACCGGCAGGCCGCCGCGGCCCCGGCTAGAGTGAAACCGTGAGTTCCGCCGCCACCCGCACCGCCCGCATCGACCGTCCCACCAACGCCTTCCGCATCCTGGTTGCCGCGGCCAGCATTCCGATGGCCGTCCTCGTGGCCCTCTGGGTGGCGGGCGGGCGGGTGCTGTTCGGCGTCGGCGGGCAGCTGACCCTGCTGCTGGGCCTGACGCTGGCTCCCGTGCTGTTCATCCTCCTGCTCCTGGCGGGCGTGCGGACGACGGCGACGGCGGCGCGGTACCGGCCGTTCGCCGCTTCCGCGGGAACCTCCGCCGTGCTCGCCGGCGCCTGGCTGACGGCCCTCGGTTTCGGCTTCACCGTGCCCGATTTCGGGCCCGCCGGCGGCTCGGTCATGTCCCGCCTGCTCGGCGAGGCGGCGCTGGGCGTCTCCACCGCGCTGTGCAATCCGCTGGGGATCATCAGCGTCGGGCTGGCCATTGCCGCCGTCGTAATGGCCTACCGGGATGCCCGCCGCACGTCCCGGCTGCTGCGGGGGCTGCCCGAACGCGAACCGGAGGACTGATTCCCGGCGCCCCGGCGGTCAGGGCGGGCCTGCCGGCGGCAGCCGGCGCCGGACCAGGACCC
>NZ_JBHTML010000282.1:0-3596 GCF_042679445.1 Arthrobacter sp. GCM10027362 | reverse complement strand
CCAGCGCCGGGTCCGCCTCAAGGGCAGCCTCGTCGTGGCGGCCGGCCAGCTCGGCCAGCTCCTCGGCATTGGGCTTGAGCAGGTCGGGTACCGCCTCCGGCCCGGCGGCGAAGAGGGCGCGCAGCGGCTCTCCGGAGGTGTCCACCGCGATCCGCGGCGCACGCGCACCCAGTTCGGTGCGGACCCTGGCCGCCAGCGCCGCGTAGAAGTCCGCCGACACACCGGGCGGCAGGGAGCCGGCCAGCACAAGCCAGGCGGCGCCGCCGGACCTTTCCACCACCGCCGCGGCGAGCTGCTCCTGCCGCTGCGCGGAGAGGACCGGGCCCGGTTCGTTGATCTTGGTGGTGGTGCCGTCCGGTTCGGTGAGCGTGATGTTGCTGCGCAGGTCCGCGCCGATCGGCACGGCCAGATGCGGCAGGCCGTCCAGCCGCAGCCGGACCGGAACCTGGTCGTCCGGATCGCCGGGCAGGATGGCCAGGGTGGCCAGCCCGGAGGCGGCCAGCACGCGCGAGACATTCACTCCCTTGCCTGCGGCCTGCCGGGTGGCGGAGACGGCACGCTGGACGCCGCCGCGGACCAGCGGGGCAGCCAGTTCCACGGTCCGATCCAGGCTCGGGTTGGCGGTCAACGTGATGATCATGCCACTACTACTTCCACATCGGCCAGGTCCAGGGCCCGGGCCAGTCCGGCGTCGGGCTCGGTGTCGGTGATAAGGGTGTCCACGTCCGCCAGGGCGGCGAAGCGGACCAGGGTTTCTTCGCCGAGCTTGGAGGAGTCGGCGAGCACCACCACCCGGCGGGCGGAGGCGACGATGGCGGTCTTGACCGCTGCCTCCAGCGCGTCCGGGGTGCTGAGGCCGAATGCCGCGTCGATGCCGTTGGCGCCGATGAAGGCGATGTCCGGGCGCAGCGAACGGAACTGCTCCACCGCCCGGGCGCCGATGGCGGCGCTGGTCAGCCCGCGCACGCGCCCGCCGATGGTCTCGAGCTGGAGCCGGGAGCCCATCGAGATCTTGTAGGCGATCGGCAGGGCGTGGGTAATGACCAGCAGTTCCTCGGTGCGGGACGCGGGCAGCTCGGTGGTGAGCAGCTCGGCCAGCAGTTCGGTGGTGGTGCCGGCGTCCAGGATCATCGAGGCTGCGCCGGCGGGGACCAGCTCCAGCGCCTTCCGGGCAATGCGCAGCTTGCGGTCGTGGTGCAGCAGCTGGCGGATCCCCAGGCTCTGCTCCGAGGTGCTGGCCTTGCCCGCGGCGACGGCGCCGCCGTGGACCCGGCGCAGGGTGCCGTCGCTTTCGAGGGCGGCCAGGTCGCGGCGGACGGTTTCCCTGGTGATTTCGAACCGGTCCGCCAGCTCGGCGACGCTGACCCGCCCCTGGGCGGCAACGAGCTCACCGATCTTGCGGTGGCGCTCTTCGGCAAACATGTTCCTCCTGTCGGGAATTTCGGCGGAGTCGGGGAAATTGTGAGGCGGGCCACACTGTCTGTGGTTCCATGACTTTATCTGTGTTTGTTTCCGAATGTCAATGGAAAACCACAAAAACAAAAAAATACGGGCTTCCCGTGCGCGGAGCGTGCGGGGAGGCGGCGAACGCTACACTGGCCGGCATGAGGGCGGACCAACGCCGGCTGGTGCTTCTGCAGATGTTCAATGTGCTGCTGATGGCCGTGGCCGCCGGGGTGGCGGTGGTCGGGACGGACCATGCCGCGGCCCACTACGTCGCGGCCCAGGGCGGCCTCCCGCTGCCCAAGGCGGAGGGATGGCTGGAGCCGGGGCTGTTCGGTGCCCTGGTGGCGCTCGCCGGCGGCCTGGGGGTGCTGGTCCTGGGCATCGTCGCCTTCCGGTGGATGGCGCGCGGGGAGCTCTACGCCCCGCTGTTCACCGCGCTCGGCTGGGCCGTGCTGTGGCTGCCGCTGACGATGGCCCTGACCCTGCTCTACCCCGCCGGCCAGTTCACCCCGTTTGCGGCCACCGGCGTGTGCGGCGCCGGGATTGTGCTGTCCCTGGCCGCCCTCGGCAGCAAGAAACCGCGCTGATGGCTGCCGCCTGGTCCAGGCCCGAACACGAACGCGCGGGCACCGAACTGCTGGTGATGCTGCACGGCTACGGGTCCTCGGAACAGAAGCTGCTGCCGCTGTTTTCCGCGCTGCCGCCCCATGTCACCGGGGTGGCGCTGCGCGGCCATTTCGACGTCGGGGGCACCTTCGGCTGGTTCCTGCTGGACCCGCTGCTGGGCTCGGACTTCACCGAGGTCCTGGACAGCGTGAACAAGGTGTTCGCCTGGCTGGATCCGGTGCTCGCCGGGGGCGGCTTCAGCGGGGTGAGCCTGCTCGGCTTTTCGCAGGGCATGGCCCTGGCCACCACGCTGCTGCGGCTGCGCCCGCGCGCCTTCCGCGCGGCGGTGGGCCTGTCCGGGTTTGTGCTGGAGCATGAGCTGCTGGCGCTGACGGACGAGCCGGAGGCGGCGGTGCCGTTTTTCTGGGGCCGCGATGTCCGCGACGGCCTCATCCCTGCCGATGCCGTCCGCTATACCGCGGCCTGGCTCCAAGCCAACACCTTGCTGACGGCGCGGACCTACCCCGGGATGGGGCACCGGATCGGCCGGGACGAGATCCGCGACGTCGGGATCTTCCTGGCCCGCTACCTGGCCCGCTGACCGGAAGGCGGGCAGGGCGCCGCGGCTAGGCTGGAATCCGGGGCAGGCCTGCCCCGGACCTGCCACCTCGCACCAGGAGCACAACCATGTCCACTGCCTTCGCGCCCGCCCCCACCGTCCAGCTGTCCGTGCTGGACCTGGCCCCGCTGTCCGCCGGCCAGTCCGTGGGCGAGGCGATCGAGGCCAGCGCCCGGCTGGCCGAGCTCGCGGACCGCGCCGGGTACAAGCGGTTCTGGTACGCCGAGCACCACAACAACGAAGGGGTGGCCAGCTCGGCGACCACCGTGCTGATCGGCCACGCCGCGGCCCGGACCTCCCGGATCCGGGTCGGCTCCGGGGGAATCATGCTGCCCAACCATGCGCCGCTGGTGGTCGCCGAGCAGTTCGGCACGCTGGCCAACATGTACCCGGACCGGATCGACCTGGGACTCGGCCGCGCCCCGGGGACGGACCCGCGGACGGCGGCGATGCTGCGGCGCGGCGATTCCTCCGGCCAGACGTTCGCCGGCGAGCTCGTTGAACTGCAGCAGCTGTTCGGCGGGCAGCAGGGCACGCTGGTCCGTGCCGTGACGGCGCGGAACACCAGGGTGCCGATGTGCGTGCTGGGCTCCTCCACCGCAGGAGCGGCGGTGGCCGCGCTGCTGGGGCTGCCGTTCGCCGCCGCCTCGCACTTTGCCCCGCAGGCCCTGGACGAGGCGGTCGCCGTCTACCGGCAGAACTTCAATGCCGACGCCGAAACCGCCCAGATTGCCAGGCCCTACGTGATCGCCGGGGTGAATGTGCTGGTCGCGGAGGGCCAGGCGGAGGCCGAGTTCCAGTTCAGCTCCCACCAGCTGGTGGTCCGGGACATCCTCGCCCACGGCCGGCGGCCGGTGCAGCCGCCGGTGCCCGGCGTGACGGCGGGCTGGCGGCCGGAAGACGCGGCCAAGGTCCGGGCCCGGCT
>NZ_JBHTML010000281.1:0-3611 GCF_042679445.1 Arthrobacter sp. GCM10027362 | reverse complement strand
CCGGCCTGGGCCCGGTCCGCGCCGCGGTCCTGGCCGATCCGACGCCGGTCACCGGGGCCAGGGTCGCCGAGGCGCTCCGCTCCAGCGGCCGGCTGCTGGGTACCACCGGAGCCCTGGAGGCGGTCGACGCCCTGACGGCGGATCTGCGCGGACTCGGGCCCCTGCACAAGCTGGCCGACTCGGAACGGGTGACGGACATCCTGGTCAACGGGCCCGCCGACGTCTGGACGGACGGCGAGGACGGACTGGTCCGGAGCCCGGTGGTATTCGGCAGCGATGCGGAGGTACGGGCCCTGGCCGCCAGGCTCATTGCCGCCGGGGGCCGCCGGCTGGACGAGAGTTGTCCCTGCGCGGACGTGCAGCTGGGCGGCTACCGCGTGCATGCGGTGCTGCCGCCGGTTTCGGCCGGCGGCACTCTCCTGTCCATCCGGATCAGGCGTCCCCGGGTCTTTTCGCTGGCGGAGCTGCTCAAAGGCGGACCGTGGTGGCAGGAATACGTGGAGGCCATTGTCAGGCGGCGGCTGAACTTCCTGATCAGCGGTGCTACCGGGTCGGGCAAGACGACGCTGCTCTCGGCCATGCTCGGATTGGCCGGAAGCCGGGAACGGCTGGTACTGGTCGAGGACGCGGGCGAGCTGAAGCCGGCACACCCGCATGTGGTGTCCCTGCAGACCAGGCACAGCAATGTGGAGGGCGCGGGCAGCCTCGACCTGGGCGACCTGGTCCGGCAGGCCTTGCGGATGAGGCCCGACCGGCTCGTGGTGGGCGAGTGCAGGGGCGCCGAGGTAGCGGATTTCCTGGCGGCCATGAACACCGGCCACGCCGGCGCGGGCGGAACCATCCATGCCAATTCCGCCCGGGCCGTGCCGGCCCGGCTGGCGGCCATGGGAGCCCTGGCCGGCCTGAGCCGGGAGGCGCTGGCGCTGCAGGCCTGCAGCGCGCTGGACCTGGTCATCCACTTGGAGCGCCGTCCCGCGGGGCGCTGCGTGCAGGAGATTGCGCTGCTGCAGCCGGACGGAGCGGGACATCTGGACGCGGTCCCGGCGCTTGTCGAGTCCGGCAGCGGTGTCGGACTCGGAGCCGGCGGCCAGGCACTGCTGGCCAGGCTCTTCCCCGGCACGGACCGCGGGAAGGAGCCGCAGCCATGACCGGACTGTGGGTTTTCCTGCTGGCGGCAGGAACCGCCGGCATCATGCTGCATGGAGGCCGGCCACATCGGCCGGACCGCCTGCCGGCCGGGTTCGTGCGTTTGCACCGGCACCGGCGTGCCGACGCGGAACTCGCCTGGCAGCTGCCGGTCATTGTGCGGCAGCTGGCCGCGCTGCTCAGGGCGGGCCGGACTCCGGCCGCCATGTGGCAGGACATTGCCCGCGTCCACGACCTCAAGACCTTCGGCCGGCCGGGGCCGGCCGGCACCCTGGATCCGGCCGGCACCGACGCCGGGGACCGTCCCGGGCAGGACGCATCCGGCGGCCGGGGCGGAGCCGCCGCTGCCCTGGCGGCGGTGCTGGCACCGCGGATTGCAGCCGCCGGACGTGCGGCCGAACTGGGGCTCAGCGTCGCCGACACCCTCCGGCAGGACAACGGCGAAGCCGCGGATCCGCGGTTCGATCGTGCCTGGACCGAGCTGGCGGCCTGTTGGGAGGCCTCCGAACTGACCGGAGCGCCGCTGGCCGTGCTGCTGGAGAACTACGCGGACCATCTGCAGCAGGAGCTGGATGCGGCGGCGGCCCGGCGCACGGCACTTGCCGGCCCGCGGGCAACGTCCGTGCTGCTGACCTGGCTGCCGCTGCTCGGCCTGGGCCTGGGCATGCTCATGGGGGTGGATCCGCTCGGGATGCTGCTTGGCACCCCCGCGGGCTGGACGGTGCTGGCGGCCGGGGCGGGACTGCTCGTCATGGGCAGGGCATGGTCCCGCCGGCTGGTCGCCCGCGCTGCGGGCGGACAGGACGCCTGGTGGTAGCACTGCTCGTCTTCTCCTGCGCATTCGGAGCCCTGTGGCTGCTGGCAGGCGGTCCCGGCCGGCCGCGGAGCCGGCCGGCCGGTGTCCGTGCACGCGCAAGTGCCGGAGCCGCCGGCCGCAGGACCGCAGCGCGCCGGCCTGCCGGCCGGTTGGATACGGCATTGATGCTGGATCTGCTCGCGGCCATGCTCCAATCGGGAACGCCCCTGCCGCATGCGGTGGCGACCCTCGCCCGGGTCGGCGCCCCGCCGCTGCGCGACGGGCTGGAAACGGTCGCGGCCGCGCTGATGCTGGGTACCGAATGGCAGGCCGCCTGGGCGCTCGCAGGCCGCGCCGGCCAGTTGCAGGAATTGCAGGATGCCCTCCGTTTCGGCGCCGTGACCGGGGCGCCGGCGGCCGCGATCCTCTACGTGCAGGCGGACCAGGTCCGGCGCAGGCGCCGGCAGGAGGCCGAACGGCGGGCGGCGGCCCTCGGGACACGGCTGGTGCTGCCGCTGGGGTTGTGTGCGCTGCCGTCCTTCATCTGCCTCGGCGTGGTGCCGGTGCTGATGTCGCTGCTGCCCCGGCTCTGAGGCCCATGCTGCGCATCCCGTACCGGGACGGGACCTGCCGGCGCGGGCAGGCCTGGCCACGACCGGCAGGTCCTCACGGCCCTGCCACCCAGATCCCGGATTGCCTGCGGGCATGCCCGAAGACATACCGTTCCGCGGCCGACGGCAACACATTGCACGGCAGCCCGCGCTGCCGTGCAATGTCCCGGTGTCATTCCCTCCGCCCGGTGTCTTTCCCTCCACATGTCGGTGCAACCGGGAGTTATTCAGTTGTCCGTTCCGCCCCGTTCCGGCTCCGGCCGGGACCCGGCAGGCTGGGCATACCGCAAACAGCGGGCCGGAAGACCGGACAGCCAACAAAGACAGACCGGACCCTGGAGGAAGAAATGTTGCTGGCACTGAAAAAACAATGGTCCCGCCGGACGGCACACGGCGCGGACACGAACCTTGGCGAGCACCCGCAGGCTGCGGCGGCCTGCCCCGTCGATGACGCTCCGGATGAGCCGCTGGCCAAGGTCATCGACCTGCCCGGGGCACGGCGGGAACGGACCGGGAAGCGCGGCCGGCAGTTGCTGGCCGGCTCGGATGCCGGAATGGCCACGGCGGAATACGCCATCGCCACGCTCGCCGCCGTCGGTTTTGCCGGGCTGCTGGTGCTGATCATGCGCAGCGGGGAAGTCCGGGGCCTGCTCATGAACATCATCGAGCAGGCCCTGTCGGTGGTGTGACGGGCATGGGGCGCCGCAGCACCGTGCGGAGGGGCGGCCGGACCAAGGGCCGGTGCATTCCGGGCCGGTCTGAGCGCGGGGCGGCAACCGCCGAGGTGGCGGTGGTGCTTCCGGCACTGATGGTCCTGCTCGGGCTGCTGCTGGCCGGAGCCACGGCGGGGGTGCTGCAGCTGCAGCTGGAAAAGGCCGCCCAGGCCGCGGTCCGCCAGCTGGGGCGCGGCGAACCCGAGGGCCGGGCTGCGGCCACGGCCAGGGCGATTGCCGGCGATGCGGTCCGTCTAACCGCGGGTGCAGCGGACGGCTGGGTGTCCGTGCGGGTCAGCGCGCAGGCCCCCGGACCGTGGGGGTCCCTGGGCGGCTGGACCCTGG
>NZ_JBHTML010000280.1:0-3621 GCF_042679445.1 Arthrobacter sp. GCM10027362 | reverse complement strand
GGGCCCGCGCCGGGGTCCCGCGCCGCCGTTGCTGCCGCGGCCGCCGACCACTCAGGCGGTCTGCCCGGCGTGGGCGCCTTCGGCGATTTCCTCCAGCAGCTTGGC
This sequence comes from Arthrobacter sp. GCM10027362, assembly GCF_042679445.1. Classification (NCBI taxonomy): domain Bacteria; kingdom Bacillati; phylum Actinomycetota; class Actinomycetes; order Micrococcales; family Micrococcaceae; genus Arthrobacter; species Arthrobacter sp. GCM10027362. Next base: position 3,516 of record NZ_JBHTML010000280.1, on the reverse strand, counting down.
GTTGAAGGCGGGCAGGTCCTTCGGGCTGCGGCTGGTGACCAGCCCCTGGTCCACCACGACTTCCTGGTCCACCCAGTGCGCACCGGCATTGCGCAGATCGGTGGCGAGGGTGTGGTAGGAAGTCAGCCGCCGCCCGTCCACGGCACCGGCTTCAATCAGCAGCCACGGACCGTGGCAGATCGAGGCCACCGGCTTGTGCGCCTCGAAGAAGGCCCGGGTGAATTCAATGGCGGCGGACTCGGCGCGCAGGTGGTCCGCGTTGACGACGCCGCCGGGCAGGACCAGCGCGTCGTAGTCGGCGGGGGTGGCGTCCCCGACGGCCACGTCAACCTCGAACGCGTCGCCCTTGTCGGTGCCTTCGAAGCCTTGGATCTTCCCGGGTTTGGGCGCCACCAGGACGGGCTGGCCGCCGGCGTCCTGCACGGCCTGCCAGGGGCTGGTCAATTCGATTTGTTCCACGCCGTCCGTGAGCAGGAAGGCGACTTTCTTTCCGGAGATGTCAGCAGTAGCCATAGTTGCACATCCTCCTTGGATCTCCTTTGAGGTGCCGCAGGACCGCGGCCCTGCCTCCACCGTAGGCACAGGCGGAAAAGGCAGGCAAGCTGGACATCCCGGCGGCCGAACCGGCCCGGACGCAGAAAACCCCTCCCGGCCGGGAGGGGTTTTCCTGGTGGTAGCGGTGCCGGGACTCGATCCCGGGACCTCACGATTATGAGTCGTGCGCTCTAACCAGCTGAGCTACACCGCCACGAATGGGAAGGCCCGCGCTGCGCCTTGCGACACAGACGCGGGCTCTGCCATTCAGAGCCCCCCACGGGAATCGATCCCGTGACCTCAGTCTTACCAAGACTGCGCTCTACCACTGAGCTAGGGGGGCAACGGAGAAATACATTACCAGCACTTTGCGCCGGTGTGAAATCGAAACCGGCTTTTGTGGCCCATCGCACACTTCCGGCTTCCTGGAAAGGACCCGGAGCGCCGGGGCGGTTAACGCCGGGAGGGGCATCCGCTTGTGCGGATGCCCCTCCAAGGCTGCCGGACGCGCCGGCCGCCCGCGCGGGGAAGCGCGGGTCCTCGATGCTAGCTGCGGCCGTGGCGGGGCTTGCGCGCCCCGATGCCGCTGCCGCCGAAGCTGGACTCGTAGCGGTCGCCGCGGTCGGAGCGGTAGCCCCGGTCGCCGTCGTACTTCTTCTTGAACGGACGCTCGCCGCGGTCGGAGCGGTAGCCCCGGTCGCGGTCGCCCCGGTCGCTGCGGAACCCGCCGCGGAACCCGCCCCGGTGGCCGCCGTCGCGGTCGCCCCGGTAGCCGCCGTCCTCGCGGTCGCTGCGGGGCTTGCGGCCGGTGTCCAGCTCCAGATGGATCAGTTCGCCGCCGATGCGGGTCTTGGACAGCGCCCGCAGCTGCTCCTGGGACAGGTCCGCGGGCAGCTCCACCAGGGTGTGGTCCGAGCGGATGTCGATCCCGCCGATCTGGGCGGACGTCAGGCCGCCCTCATTCGCCAGGGCGCCGACGATCGAGCCGGGCATGACCCGCTGCCGGCGGCCGACGGCGATGCGGTAGGTCGCATTGCCCTCCGTCAGCGCGCGGGACGGGCCGCGGGAGCCAAAGGCATCGCGCTTGCCGCCGGCGCGCTCGCGCTGGCCCTTGGGCGCCTCCGGAAGGTCCTGGACCAGCAGCGGCCGTCCGCCCTGGGCCATGACCGCCAGGGCGGCAGCGATTTCCGCAGCCGGCACATTGTGCTCTTCCTCGTAGTTGGCGATCAGATCGCGGAAGAGCGAGACGTCCTCCGACGCAAGCGTTTCGGTGATCTTGTCGGCAAACTTGCCCATCCGCAGGTTGTTGATGGTCTCGGCCGAGGGCAGGTGCATCTGCTCGACGGGCTGGCGCGTGGCCTTTTCGATGGCCCGCAGCAGGTACTTCTCGCGCGGAGTCATGAACAGGATCGCATCTCCCGAGCGGCCGGCGCGGCCGGTGCGGCCGATCCGGTGCACGTAGGACTCGGTGTCGTTGGGGATGTCGTAGTTGACGACCAGGCTGATGCGTTCCACGTCGAGGCCGCGGGCGGCAACGTCCGTGGCGACCAGGATGTCGATCTTGCCGTCGCGCAGGGCCTCGACCGTGCGCTCACGCTGCTGCTGCGGGATGTCGCCGTTGATGGCGGCGGCGCGGTAGCCGCGGGCCTTGAGCTTGTCGGCCAGGTCCTCGGTGGCCATCTTGGTGCGCACGAAGGCGATGATGCCGTCGAAATCTTCCGCTTCGAGGATCCGGGTCAGCGCGTCCAGCTTGTGCGCGCCCATGACCTGCAGGTAGCGCTGGCGGGTGTTGGCGCCGGTGGTGGTCTTGGACTTGACCGAAATCTCGGCCGGGTTGTTCAGGTACTGCTTGGCGATGCGCCGGATGGAGGTGGGCATGGTCGCCGAGAACAGGGCCACCTGCTTCTCCTCGGGGGTGGCCTCGAGGATCTTGTCGACCTCCTCGGCAAAGCCCATGCGCAGCATCTCGTCGGCCTCGTCCAGGACCACGTACTGCAGCCCGGACAGGTCCAGCGAGCCCTTCTCGATGTGGTCGATCACGCGGCCGGGGGTGCCGACGACGACCTGGGCGCCGCGGCGCAGGCCGGCCAGCTGCGGGCCGTACGCCGAACCGCCGTAGACGGGCAGCACGGTGAAGTCCTCGAGGTGCTTGGCGTACGAGGTGAAGGCCTCGGCCACCTGCAGCGCGAGTTCGCGGGTAGGCGCCAGCACCAGCACCTGCGTGCCGCGGGCGGGCCCGTTGGCCTCGGCCAGCTCGGCCATCCGGGACAGCGCCGGAATGGCGAAGGCAGCGGTCTTGCCGGTGCCGGTCTGGGCCAGGCCGACGACGTCGCGGCCTTCGAGCAGCACCGGAATGGTGGCGGCCTGGATCGGCGAGGGCTTTTCGTAGCCGACGTCGGTCAGCGCCGCGAGCACGCGGCCGTCAAGGTTGAAATCGGTGAACAGGACGGCGCCGTTCTCCGGGTTTTCGGTGCCGGCTTCCGCCTCGGCGGAAAAATCGTCATGGGTGTAGTCGGACATGGAGAATCCTCATCTTCATTCGGGACGGGGGCCGCCGGCGCTTCGTTCATACGGAGCAGCCGGGAGGCCTCATTACGCAAAGTCCGGCACTGTTGCAATCCCATGGCAGGACTTCCCGCCGCGCTCTGGACTATTTCGCTTCTGCGCAGCTGACCTGCTCTGCGGATGCTCCTGGCGGCGTTTTCAAAGCCGGCGCTCCCGAAATGACACTGCCCGCTGGACGCGGACCCTACACACCAATCAGACGCGGCAAACATGGGCTTCAATGCCGGAAACCGGAGTGGTTCCGGCCGGTGCAGCCAGTGGTTTACCCGTAGAAATGCGGGAATACCGGAGTGGGGGATGTATCCATTCTACGGTATGAAACAAAGCAGCGGCGCCGCGAGGCGGCCGGGGGGCCGTGAGCTTGCGCACACCGGCTGCCTCAGCCGGCCGCGGCCTTCCGACGGGCGGCGCGGAAGG
>NZ_JBHTML010000279.1:0-3658 GCF_042679445.1 Arthrobacter sp. GCM10027362 | reverse complement strand
CGGCATGGCGGTGAATCTCTTCAACCGGGCCCAGGTGGCGGGCCTGCCGTTGGACAGGACCACCAGGAAGGCCCAGGCCGCCAGCGGCACCAGGCCCGCCGGCAGCCAGCGGCGCAGTGCCTGCCGCGCCCGGTAGCGAACCTCGCCGTCGGTCTTGAGCATCAGGAACGCCAGCGCATGGACCAGGCAGAAGCCGACCACCGCCAGCCCGCCGAGCACCGCGTAACCGTTCAGCCACGCGAACGGACCACCCACCCGGTCGCCGTTGGCGTCCAGCGGCAGCCCGGTGGTGGTCAGCGCCAGCATGGCGCCGACCCCGAAGGCCGAGACCAGCGAGCCGAGGGCGATGGCCCAGTCCCAGCCGTTGCGCCAGCGGTCCGAATGGACCTTGCCGCGGTATTCGAAGCCGACGGCGCGGAAGATCAGCGCCAGCAGCACCAGCACCAGCGGCAGGTACAGGCCGGCGAAGAGCGAGGCGTACCAGTGCGGGAAGGCTGCGAAGATCATCGCTCCGGCGGTGATCAGCCAGACCTCGTTGCCGTCCCACACCGGGCCGACGGTGTTCAGCAGCACGCGCCGCTCGGTGTCATTGCGGGCAAACAGCTTCATCAGCATCCCGACCCCCAGGTCGAAACCCTCCAGGAAGAGGTAGCCGGTGAAGAAAAACCCGATGATGACAAACCACAGGGTGGGCAGGGATTCCACGTCAGTTCTCCAATCGGTCCGGGCCGGGCTCAGTACGCGAAGGCGAGCACATCGTCGCCGTCCTTGCTGCCGGGGCCGCCATGGCCCGCGCCGTCGCCGTCCTTGCCGTTGTCCCGGCCGCCATCGTGCGCGGGCAGCAGCTCCGGCATTGCCGCCGGCACGCCGCCGCGGCAGTAGGTGGCCAGCAGCCTCACCTCCACCACCAGCAGCGACAGGTAGACGAGGGTGAACGCACTGACCGAGAAGACCAGTTCGCCCAGCGAGACCCCCGGCGAGACCGCCGCGGCGGTGAACATGAACACGTCGTCGATGCCGTTCGGATCCGGATTCGGCGCGACCACGAACGGCTGCCGGCCCATTTCGGTGAAGATCCAGCCGGCCGAGTTCGCGCCGAACGGGGCCAGGATGCCCAGCACCGCTAGGCGCATCAGCCACCTGGATTCGGGCACGGTGCCCTTGCGGACCAGCCAGAGGGCCACGGCCGCGGCGGCGGCCGCGAGCATGCCGAAGGTGATCATGAGACGGAATCCCCAGTAGGTCACCTCCATGACCGGCACGTATTCGATGGGCTGGCCGGCGCGCTCGCCGTAGACCGGATCGTCGGGCAGGGCGGTTCCGAACTTTTGCTCGTACTCCGGAATCAGGGTGTTCACGCCCTTGACCTCGGTGTTGAAGTCGCCGTTGGCCAGGAAGGAGAGCAGGCCCGGCAGTTCCATGACGGCGACCACATCGCCACAGTCCTTGGAGCCAAGATCGCCCACCGAGAGCACCGAGAAGCCGGTGCCGTCGTGGCAGGCCGCCTCGGCCGCCGCCATCTTCATCGGCTGCTGCTGGAACATCAGCTTCGCCTGCAGGTCCCCGGTCAGGGAGACGCCGGCGAAGGAAACGAGGGCGACGACGGCGCCGATCCGCAGCGACTGCAGCCAGACCTTGTGGTCGGCTGCGTCCCGGCCGATGGCCGGGTTCGAGCCCACGACCACCTTGCCGGCGGCGTCGACGGTGTCGATGCCGTCCCGGCGGCGCTTCCACAGGTGGTACCAGGCAATGCCGAGCAGGAAGCCGCCGGCCACCGAAAAGGCACCGAAGATGGTGTGCGGGAAGGCGACCAGCAGGGTGTTGTTCGTCAGCACGGCCCAGATGTCCACCATGACCGGACGCCCGTCCACCATTTCCACGCCCACCGGGTGCTGCATCCACGAGTTGGCCGCGAGAATGAAATAGGCCGAGCCGATGGAGGCCAGGGTGGCGGCCCAGATGCTCAGCAGGTGCACGATCTTCGGCAGCCGCTGCCAGCCGAAGATCCACAATCCCAGGAAGATGGATTCGGTGAAGAACGCCAGCAGGGACTCCATCGCCAGCGGCGCGCCGAAGACGTCCCCCACGAAGCGGCTGTACTCGCTCCAGGCCATGCCGAACTGGAATTCCTGGACCAGGCCGGTGGCCACGCCCATGATGAAGTTGATCAGGAACAGCTTGCCCCAGAACTTGGTCATGCGCAGGTACTGTTCGCGGCCGGTGACGAACCAGGCGGTCTGCAGCGGCGCGACCACGATCCCCAGGCCGATGGTCAGCGGCACCATCAGGAAGTGGTACACGGTGGTGATGCCGAACTGCCACCGGGCGATTTCGAGAGCTTCCACGGAACTGCCCTTCAGACGGGCCACCCGGCCCCGGGCAGCCGACCAATCTTCTACACATCGTAGAAACAGTGCTTCTACGTACTGTAGAACAATTTCCCCGGAGGCTGTAAATTGGATACCAGAGCCACGCAAACAGCACCTGGGGTAACGGAGGAAAGACATGGCCACTCTTGGCGAACTGGAGCGCGCAGTCATGGACCTGTTGTGGAGCCAGATCGACACCGCCGATCCGGAGGACGCCGCCATCACGGCGAACACCCTGCGCGACCGGCTGGCCCGGAGCGGCAGTTCCACCGACGGCAAGGAGCTGGCGGTCACCACCGTGCTCACGGTGCTCTCCCGGCTGGAGAAGAAGGGCCTGGTCCAGCGCGAGCGGGAGATCCGCCCGCACCGCTACCGCGCCGTGACCAGCCGCGAGGAGCACACCGTCGAGCTCATGCACGAGGTCCTCGGCTCCGCCCCGGACCGCGAGGCCGTGCTGGCCCGCTTCATTGGCACCGTCACCGAGCAGGAAGCCGAAACACTGCGCAAGATCCTCGCCGGCTAGTTCCAGGATGTTCTGGGCCTCCTACCTCCTGGCCGCCCTGGCGGTCATTCTGGCCTGGCCGGTGCCGGTCCTGCTGTCGAAGGCCCGGTGGACCGCGCGCGCCCCGGTGGCCGCGCTGGTGCTCTGGCAGGCCATCGCCCTCGCCGGCGGGTTGTCGATGATCGGCGCCATGCTGACCTGGGGGCTGGAGCCGCTCGGGGACAACCTGCTGGCGGGCTTGCGCGGCATGGCCGCGCTGCTGTTCGGCCGGTCGGCCGGACGCGGCCTGGACCCGGTCCACATTTTCGCGCTCAGTGCGGCCCTGCTGCTCACCGTCCATCTGGTGTTCACCCTGCTGCTGACCTACCTGCGCATCCGCAAGCAGCGCAACCGGCACCGGGACCTGCTCAAACTGCTCAGCTCCCCCTCGGCGCATTCACCCGCCACGCTGGTCATCAGCCACCCGGCACCGGTGGCCTACTGCCTCCCCGGTGGCGAGGGCTCGGTGACGGTGCTGTCCGAGGGGCTGCTCGAACTGCTCTCACCCGAGGAACTGGACGCGGTCATCGCGCACGAGCGGGCGCACCTGGCCCAGCGCCACGACCTGCTGCTGCTGGCGTTTGCCGCCTGGCGCACCGCGCTGCCCTGGCTGCCCACCTCGCAGCTGGCCCAGCGCGCAGTGAACGAACTGACCGAGATGCTGGCCGACGACGCCGCCCTGGACAGCGCCCGGCGCGAGACCCTGATCCGGGCCATCGCCGTCGTCGGCTCCGGCGAGCGGCCCCCA
>NZ_JBHTML010000278.1:0-3671 GCF_042679445.1 Arthrobacter sp. GCM10027362 | reverse complement strand
CGGGCGCCGCCGCCCGGCCGGCCGGGCTACCGGTCCGCGGCCTGGGCCTTCAGCGCGCGGACCACGCCGTCGCGGTTCTCCAGCACCAGGCGCCGCAGTGCCGGGATTTCGTTGCCCAGCCCGTCCAGGAAGCGGTCCGTCAGCTCCACGGTCGCCTGGCTGGTGAGCCGGCTCGGATACAGTCCGACGACGATCTGCTGGGCGATCTCGTGCGTGCGCGAGGCCCAGACGTCCCTGGCCGCGGCGAAGTATTTCTCCGCGTAGGGCTCCAGCAGCGCCGTGTCGTGGACGCGGTTGAAGCCGGCAATGACGGACTGCTGGATGGCGTTGGGCAGTTCGCCGGCGACGACGACGGCGTGCCAGGCCTCGGCCTTCGCCGCCGCGGTGGGGATGGCTGCCTTGGCCAGGGCTGCGGCGCGCTGTCCGGTGGCGGTGGCGTCCCGTTTCAGTTCGGCGTCGATCTCGGGCTGGCCGAAGCGGCCGCCGGCCACCAGTGAGGTGAGCAGTTCCCAGCGCAGGTCGGCGTCCACGGTCAGGCCTTCGGGCACCCGCTCCCCGGAGAGCACCCCGGCCACCGCATCCAGCTGGCCCTCGCTCCGGGCCAGCCCGGCGAACGCCTTGACGAACTGCAGCTGCGAATCCGAGCCGGCCTCGGCCTGGCCGCTGAGCTCCCACAGCCGGTCCGCGGCGGCGATCGAGAGCCGTTCCCGGTCCTCGGGCCGGACATAGAAGGTCAGGGAGGTGTCCAGCTGGCGCAGCAGCACCATCACCACCGAGGAATCCGTCTCGTAGGCGACGTTGTTGAGCACCAGCTCCACGTACTGGCGCGCCGGCGTCTCCCCATCGCGGGTGGCGTCCCAGGCCGAGCTCCAGACCAGCGTGCGCGGCAGGGACTCGGCAAAGTCCTTCAGGTGCACCTTGGAAGTCTGCAGCGAGGCCTCGTCCAGCCGGATCTTCGTGTAGGCCAGGTCGTCGTCGTTGAGCAGCACCAGGGCCGGGCGCTGCCGGCCGGCCAGCTCCGGGACCTCGGTCCGTTCACCGTCCACGTCCAGCTCCACCCGGTGCGTGCGCACCAGGCGGCCGTCCCCGTCCAGGTCGTAGAAACCGACGGCGAGGCGGTGCCGGCGGATGGTGGGGTGCTCGGGCACGGCGGTCTGGACGATGGTGAAGGAACCGATCGTCCCGTCCGCGTCGGTGGCGATCTCGGCGCGCAGCGTGTTCACGCCGGCGGTTTCCAGCCACTCGGTAGACCATTCCTTCAGGTCCCGGCCGCTGGCTGCCTCCAGCTCCGCCAGCAGGTCGAACAGTTCGGTGTTCTGCCAGGCATGCTTGCCGAAGTATTCGCGGACCCCGGCCATGAACTCCTCCTGGCCCACCCAGGCCACCAACTGGCGCAGCACCGAGGCGCCCTTGGCATAGGTGATGCCGTCGAAGTTGACCTGCACGTCCTCGAGGTCCTTGATCTCGGCGACGATCGGGTGCGTGGAGGGCAGTTGGTCCTGCCGGTAGGCCCAGGACTTCTCCACCGAGGCGAAGGTGGTCCAGGCGTTCTTCCAGGCGGTGGCCTCGGCGGCGGCCAGGGTGGACATGAACTCGGCGAAGGATTCGTTCAGCCACAGGTCGTTCCACCAGCGCATGGTGACCAGGTCCCCGAACCACATGTGCGCCAGTTCGTGCAGCACCGTGATGGCCCGGCGTTCGACCGTGGCCTTGGTGGGCTTGGAGCGGAAGACATAGTTCTCCAGGAACGTCACTGCGCCGGCATTCTCCATGGCCCCGGCATTGAACTCCGGGACGAAGAGCTGGTCGTACTTGGTGAACGGGTACGGAGTGCCGAACTGCTTTTCGTAGAACGCGAAGCCCTGCCGGGTGAGCTCGAAAATGTTCTCCGCATCCAGGAACTGCATCAGCGACTTGCGGGCGAAGACGCCCAGCGGGATGGTCCGCCCGTCCGAGCTGGTCAGTTCGCTGCGCACGCTTTGGTAGGGGCCGGCGATCAGTGCCGTGATGTAGGAGGAAATCCGCGGGGTGGGCTCGAAGGTCCAGGTCGCCGCGGTCCCGGACTTGCCGGCAGGTTCCGGTTCCGGGGTGGGGGAGTTGGAAATGACGTCCCAGTGCGACGGCGCGGTCACCGTGAAGCGGAAGGTCGCTTTCAGGTCCGGCTGCTCGAACACGGCGAACACCCGGCGCGAGTCCGGCACCTCGAACTGGCTGTACAGGTAGACCTCGTTGTCCACCGGATCCACGAAACGGTGCAGCCCCTCGCCGGTGTTCATATAGAGCGCGTCCGCGTCGACGACCAGTTCGTTCTCGGCGGCCAGTTCCGGCAGCCGGATGCGCACGCCGTCGGAGACCTCGGCGGGGTCCAGTTCGGCACCGTTGAGGGTGACCGAACGGACCGTGTCGGTCACGGCGTCAATGAAGGTGGACGCGCCGGCCGTGGCGCTGAAGCGGACGGTGGTCCGGGAGCCGAAGACCTTGTCCCCCCGGGTCAGGTCCAGGACAACGTCATAGGACTCGACGTTGAGCAACGCGGCGCGTTCACGGGCTTCCTCGCGGGTCAGATTCATTCCTGGCAACGTAACGCCTCCCAAGACGGATAGATGGACAAGCCGGTGCTGCGGGCGGGCCCGGCCCTGCGGCAGCGGGCCGGATGTGAAACAAGCCTTGAACAGTCCGGTCATTCTCTCACTTCCGGCCCCGGGATGCAGCACATTGCACCGGACCGGGCAGTTGTTACATCCGGCGCCGGAATGCGGTCCCGGCCAGCCGGTAGGCTGGAGGGCGGCATCCGCCACTGACAGACACTCCCAGCCGCCGAACCACCCGTTGAGGAAGACCCGCATGCGCGTTCACATTGCCACCGACCACGCCGGCCTCGAACTGAGCCACCACCTCATCGAGCACCTGGGCGCCAAGGGCTACGAGATGGTGGACCACGGGCCGCAGCAGTACGACCCCGAGGACGACTACCCGGCGTTCTGCATCAATGCCGCCCTGGCCGTGCTGGCCGACCAGGCCGCCGGCGTCGACGCGCTGGGCATTGTGCTCGGCGGCTCCGGCAACGGCGAGCAGATCGCCGCGAACAAGGTCAAGGGCATCCGCGCCGCGCTGGCTTGGAACCTGGACACCGCCAAGCTGGCGCGCGAGCACAACGACGCCAACGTCGTCGCCGTCGGCGGCCGCCAGCACAGCGTCGAGGAAGCCACCGCCATCATCGAGGCTTTCCTGGCCGAACCGTTCAGCAACGCCGAGCGCCACGTGCGCCGGATCGGCAAGATCGCCGCCTACGAGGCCAGCGGCGAAGTGGTGGCCTAGGTCCGGCCGTGCCCGAAGGACATTCGGTCCACCGGCTGGCCGCCCAGTTCAACTCCGTCTTCGGCGGCAGCCGGCTGGCCGTGACCAGCCCGCAGGGCAAGTTCGCCGCCGGGGCCGCCCGGCTGAATGGGGCCGTGCTGGATTCCGCGCACGCCCACGGCAAGCAGCTGTTCCTGGCCTTCGACAATGACCTGCACCTGCGCGTGCACCTCGGCCTCTACGGCGCCTGGGATTTCGGCGGGGACGAGACCTTCCGCGGCGCCTCCAGCATCGGCGCGCCCCGGCGCGTGGGGGAGCGGGAGGCGTACGACGACGGCGGCGGGGCCGCGCCGTACACGGGCCCGCCGGAGCCG